>NZ_JBEGDG010000013.1:0-147475 GCF_040183165.1 Lysinibacillus zambalensis | reverse complement strand
CAAATGTTTTAACTGTGCGAAAGCGAAGCGGCAGCAACAAATGTTTTAACTGTGCGAAAGCGAAGCGGCAGCAACAATGCGCCCAACCGAAATCAACCCTACGATATGACGGTGATCCAGCGATACGAAGTAAAATAGTTAAAAAAAACGAAGAAATAGTGTGTATAAGATATTTGATGATATTATGGTCAATTGTCATAATATAAAGTATGATAAATACAAATTGAATCAATATTTTGCAAGCAAATAAGAGTTTACTAAAGGATTGATTAGCATGAGTATTTCTATGAAGGATGAAATTTTAAAAAGAATATTAACTGCTAATGGTGAAGCAGTTTCGGGTCAGGAGCTAGCAGATTCCCTTGGAGTATCACGTACTGCTGTATGGAAACATATGCAGTCGCTACAGGAGGAAGGCTATACATTTGAAACGGTAAAGAAAAAGGGCTACGTACTGACGAGTGTACCAAATAGCTTAAGTCCAACACAAATTGAACTATTTTTAAATACGGAACGCTTTGGACGTGAAATTCATTATTTTGATATTGTAGATTCAACACAAACAATCGCCCACAAGCTTGCACAAGAAGGTGCTCCACATGGCACGATTATAATCGGTGAGGAGCAAACTGCCGGTCGTGGTCGTATGGCGCGTCCATGGGAATCTGCAAATGGCACAGGTATTTGGATGACTGTTATTGTGAGACCTGATGTCACTCCTCAACAAGCTTCATCTTATACACTTGTCGTAGCAGTTGCGGTTACGATGGCTATTAAAACATTATATAAACATATTGAGCCAGCCATTAAATGGCCAAATGATTTGCTTATTAAAGGTAAAAAATGTACAGGTATATTAACAGAAATGCAAGCAGAGGCAGACTGTGTACAAGCATTGTTAGTAGGCATAGGTATTAATGCGAATCAAGTCGCTTCAGATTTCTCACCAGAAATCGCGGATATTGCTACATCTTTACGTTTAGAAGCGGGTGAAGAAATTAATCGAGCTGCCCTTGTCGCATCAATTTTACAATACTTAGAACAATTCACGGAATTATACGTGAAGGAAGGTTTTGTCAGCATTAAAAAGCTATGGGAACAAATGTCATGTACGATTGGACAACGTATTGAAGTAACGACTTTACGTGGGCGCTTTGAAGGTATTGCCAGTGGGATAACGGATGAAGGTGTATTACAGCTAACAGAGGATAATGGCACAGTTCGGACAATTTATGCTGGAGATATAAGAATTTTATAGGAACATAAACTACAATGTGCATTCACTTATCTAGCAAGAACGTATATTTTCGAATCTGAAAGTATACGTTCTTTCATATTTTTCAAAATACATTTAGTTCTATATATTTTTTTCTCGTTTGTAGTCTTGTCTAAAGAAGATCAAAGAAAGTAATAGTAAAATTATTGGAAGAAAAAACAACCCAGAGTCATATTTAACTGAATGCTCCATTTTTAGTCCGAACAGGTAAATGAATAATGTAAAAGAGACCGATATAGAGATCGTTCCCGCTATAGTTTTCATTACATGCCCCCAATAAAAAACGCTTATTTTATTTTTTCTATTAACTTATCAATATCATTCCATACATAAATAAGTTCTTCTACTATTTTTCCGCCAATTTTAATTTCGATGTTATTTATATATTGTGCACCATAATATTCATAGAAATAACGTGTTTTATTTTCTGCTAATACTTCGACAAATACTTTTTCATATCCTTTTTGATTACAATAGGTGAATAATTCTTTGAGTAGTTGTTTCCCGATGCCCTTTCCATGATATTCTTCTAAAAGATATATAGAAGTTAAATCAGTTGAATTTGGAACTGAATTTGTTTTTCGTGTGCCAATAGTTGCAAAGCCGATTATTTCTTCAAGTTCATTTTCAGCCACTAATACATAATTAGTAGCATCTGAAATATTATTCTTCCATAGCTCTGTTCTCTGCTCGTAAGATAATTTATTTAAAAAATCGTCTGACAAAATGCCTTTATAAGTTGTTCGCCAACTGTCAACATGTACTTTTCCAATACTTTGAGCGTCTTGAATGTTTGCTTTTCTAATTTTCATATTGATCACCTCGAAAGTCTCACTTTATTTCCAATGATTACGGACGTTTCTGACCCGTTTCACTTTGGATTCCTCCTTAACTTACAAAAAATTAAGCATTACATAGTAGTAGGACTAGTATATATCGAATGGAAATTAATTACCAATGAAAGGGGTGATCATATAAAATTCTTATTGAAAACGCATTATCACAAGGGTATAATTCTACCTTCTAGGTATAGAAAAACAAAATGGTCAAGGAAGGAAATATTTATGGATGTTGTGCCGCTTTGAACGAGAGAGAGGAATTCTGTCCTAGCCTTTGGTCTAAGCTTCTTTGGATTCATTATTCCCAGCCCTGTTCAGTAGTCTATGGCCGGTAATCCAAACTACTACCCCGGTCCCCCATAATATTAGAGCTGAGCTAAAACCTACAGATGTCCACCATACCATAATTTGATGATTCCCCCAGGTAACCTTTACAGGTAAAGTAAAAAGTGTGATTGCCGATAGCAGGCAAAGAAGTGAACCCGAAATATAATAGAGATTGACCTGGAAAAGGTGCGCTAGGGGAAAGAAATGAGCACCAACAATGAGAGCCATAACAGGAACAAAATAATCCAAGTGATTGGTAGATTGACAAATTACGGCGGCAGTGGCTATCAATACGCCTTCTAAACCAAAAATAATACCGAACCACATATTTTTTCGTTTCCAACGATGGGAATCCTCTCCCATCATCTCGTTTGATAATCTTTTAGATTTCATTATCAATACGATTCCTCCAACAAACAGTACAACACCAACTAACAAGGATAAGATCAACAGCCAGAGAAATCCCCAGCCCTGCAATCCTCTAATTCCAATTCCTGCCCACAGAGTACCGAAAAATGCCATGAAGATAACGCCAGAAGCTGTCCCACGCACAGCAGCTCTAGGAATGATGGTTTGCGACATATCATGAACCCTCCTCTTTCAATTTCATTTTAACTCCTTTCAGCAAATGTTTACGTAGCGAAAGTGAAACGTCAGTTACTTTTCAGCAGGTGCCCAAACGTCCTCTGAGCAAGAGAAACACAGGCTAAGACCTTCACATCCTGTGAAAACGCTCGAGTTACAGTGTAGTGAAGTCACGTAAACGTTCAAAATATTTACTACAGGTTTGGCCTACTCAATAACAAGTGGATACACTGGTATTCGTAGGAATTGCCTAAGCCAAGTTTTGGATAAGTGGTGGGTAGTTCAAGACGAATCTCTAATAGAATATGTATACTAACACCTCAGTAATAGTATGAAATGGATGAGCAATTTTTGTACATCTTTGTTCAAGCAGGCATGTACATAGTTAAATTAGCATTTATATTCAGGAAGCGGAAAAAATGAAAAATAAATATGTACAAATTGAAATTATCGAAGATGTAACCCACAAATTATTTACTGGAATAGGTTTTATTATAAAGGGGGATGAAAGGGAGTATGAAAGTGGGAGCCGTATGTTTAACTTCTTTCAGCAAGTGTGTTCGTAGCGAAAGTGAAACGCCAGCTACAAGTGTGTTCGTAGCGAAAGTGAAATGTCAGCTACAAATGTTTTCGGCAGTTACAGAAGTCTCTCACCTCTAAAGGTGGTGAGATGAATGCGGATTTAAACTACTTTTCAGCGGGTGTTTGGACACCCGCTGAAAAAGAGGAACTCACTCTAAGACCTAAAATAGATGAATCTTGTAGCTAACCTTATTTCAACTTTAACTGTAAGTCACCATGAGAAAGAGTTACTTTTAACTGGTTATCACCTTTAAAAGATTGTAATACTTTGCTGTTTTGTTCCTTCTTATCAACTGTAAGATCCCCGAAGTCAGTTTGTAATTCATAGCCAAGCTCATCTTTTTTATTTTGTAAGCGAAGCGTAGTATCTCCAAAGTTAGACGTAATAGTGGATTGACCATTTAATGTACCATCTATGTTAATATCACCATGTTCACTTTCGACAACGAAGCCATTACTTGAAAATTGTTGTAGCTTTATATCACCAAAAGATTGTGTAATCTCTGTTTTATCACCAGTAGTGTCTTTAAATATAATGTCCCCGAAATCTTCAATTATAGTTAACTCCTGATAGTTTAGACCCCGAATGGTTGTATCCCCGAAATTACTATTAAGGACGACGTTTTTCAATTTTACATCTGAAGGAACATAGATTTTGATGGAAGGAGTTCTGAAGCTACCAAATCCGAATTGTAATTTCTTTTTCTGATTCTTTGTTTCAACAGTTAATGTATGATCTTTAACACGGTACGTCACATCATCATTTTTAATAACATTTGTTTCTAATGCAAAACGATCACTAGTAACAATTTCAACATCTCCATAGTGATTGATAACATTGATGTTAGTGAAATCATCTAGTTTATAGGAATTGTTTACTAGTGTATTGTTTTCTGGCAATTGAATGCCTTCATCAGTTAACTCAAAACTCCATTTTCCACCAGAGAAATAACCGACGAGAGCTAGCAGTATACCGAAAGCAATCATAGTAATGGCGATATGGGTATGTCGAGACGTCATTAGTATCCCTCCTTCCGCTTCTTCGTTATTTTATGGAATAGTTTACCTAATACTTCAACACAAACAACAACGATTGTTTTGATCAAACGAGCAAAAATTGGGAATAGCAGGATACCGAGACCAGTTACAATAAAGCCAACCCCCATAAAGAGAATCGCTGTCGGCCAGTGCTGAGTTAAAATGAAGAAGCCTGAAATAAGTGCAACGATTCCACCAAAAAAGATACTTAATACAATTGCAATAATCGCAATGATAACGCTGAATATAACTGCTCCAAATGAAAAAATAAGTGCTATAGCAACTGCAAGTAATGGTAATGAAAGTGGGGCAGATAATATTGCTAGAATGATAATCCAAATCGCAGATATATTTTTCTTAGTCGAAGTTGAAGTTGTTTCTAAATCTTTTAATGCATAATCCGTCATTATTTGTGATGCAACATGAGAAGGAGAACCTAGCTGTTGAATGACCTTCTGTTCGTTTTCTTCTCCTGCTTCATCGAAATATTCCTCATAATAGGCAAGCGCAATATCAATCTCATGCGCTGGAAGACGTTGTAATTTCCCCCGTAGCTTTTTCAGAAAGCTAGCTCTATTCATCATATTTCCCTCCTATAAGTACACAATCAACCATCTCTTTATACTTTTGCCATTCTTTTAATAGCTCCAGTAATCGTATCCGACCTTGTTCAGTAATTTGGTAATAGCGTCTATTCCTCCCTTGGTAGGGCTGATCGTAGGTTGTTAAGCAATCTGCTTTTTGTAAACGACGTAATACAGGGTACAGCGTAGATTCTGATATATCCATTACAGATTGTATCTGCTGTGTTAACGAGTAGCCGTATGCATCCTCTTTATCGACGATGGCAAGTACACAAGCGTCAAGTAAAGCTGAGCCAAGCTGAAATGTCATCTTTTCTCACCTCACAATGTTATACCTATACAAGGTTTTATATTATATGCCGTATAGTATGGTGGAAGTATATTACATATCACGTTGGATTGTCAAATTTTAATCAATTATGCCTCGGTATAATTGCGTCGGAAATCGGCTTTGTGCTTAGGCCTGCACGATGCAGGTCAGTTAGCCGTTATCGCATGGATGCGATGATTTTAGGCTAACATCCCCTAAGAACTTCCTTCCGATTTCCGTGACATCCGAGGCTTTAACTTCTTTCAGCGGATGTTTGTACATTTGCTGAAAGAAGTTAAAAAGTTCAAGCGGAAAATAAAAATGATAATAGTGTCATTTTTTAATTGACAATAAAAGGTATGTTAAATATGATAAAAATGACAATAGTGTCATTTTAAATTTTTGGAGGTAAAGATAATGCCAAAGGTAAGCCATGAATATGTGCAGGAAAAGAAAAACAGCATTTTAGAAGCAGCTATAGCAGTATGTAAAGTTAAGCCACTTTATGACATTTCGATGAGGGATATTATTAAAGCGTCAGGAGTAAGTCAGGGTGGGATCTATCGTTATTATTCAGACTTAGATGAAATACTTATTGAGGTTATTAATCGTGTAAATATTAATGCAGACTATAAACATATTATCGATGAAATTACGGATACGAGTAATTCTCCCACAAAGACAATCATTAAATTATTTAATTTTCTTGGAGAGTACATGAAGGAAAATATATCAACAGTTGGCAAAATTCAATTTGAGCTTACGATTTTATTTGCTAACAATCCAGATAGAGAAAAGAAAATTTTATCGAACATTCATGAGAATGAAAGTGGGCAATATTTGATGCAACAAATTTTTCATTCAATCCAAAAGGGTATTTCTTCAGGATGTTTTCAGCTTGAGATATCGATAAAGGATCTATCTACTTTTGTAATGACGTCCATTGATGGCATTGTGAGGGACGTTGTCTTGCAAAAATGTTATGGGGTGTTCTCGAATGATCAAGTGCAGTTGGATGAGATTCGTTTGATGAATACACTTTGCAAATCCGTATTATTACTATTGGGTACAAGAGAAGGGGAGGATTAAAGTTGGCAATAGAGGTTAGAAGATTTCTATTTTATACCTTTGCAACGTCTTGGATAATATGGGGCAGTTTAGCCTTATTAACGCAACTAAATTTGCTGAAGTTTGGAAATGCAACATCAATGCTTTTATTTATTCTAGGCGGAATTACTCCGGCAATTTGTGAGATTTGGTTGAAAAAGAAATATTCAACTAAAGAAGAGTTCAAATCATTTATCCATAATGTGAAAAATCCTAAGCATCCTGTATCTTGGTACATATTTGCAATCGGATTAGCATTTGTAGCTTGTTTTTTACCAACTCTCTGGGGCGGAGCAACTATGGAGAATCCAATGTATCTGGTCTTACTTGAATTCCCAATCATGATTATCGGAGGAGGATTGGAAGAGATTGGCTGGCGTGGTTTTTTACAGCCGACATTACAAAAAAGATGGTCTCCCTTCACGAGTACAATTATTGTGGGTATTATTTGGGCAGTCTGGCATTTGCCATTATGGTTTGTTCTTGGATCAAACCAAATAAACATGAACTTCCTATGGTTTTCTTTAACATCTTTAGCGCTATCTTTTTTATTAACAATCATTTACCTATCTACTAAAAGTATTTTTCTCTGTATTATTTTCCACGCTTTAATTAATTCATTTTGGGTTGTCTTTGTACCGGTTACACATGTATCATCTGGTTTATTCACATTTTTATTTGCCCTGTTCCTATTTACGGTATTTGAAGTTTATCGAAAATCAAACTTTCAGAAACGAATGGTTTGAATTTGGTACTATTGATTGATCGTAATTATTAGAAAATAATATTTGAAGATTACTAGGGGAATCTGTTATAGTATGTGCGAAGGGCAGTATCCTTTTGTGAACGGCACCTTCAAAACGTTAGAACAATTTACCTTCTTTCAGCAGGTGTTCAAAAACACCCGCTGAAAGAAGGTAAAGCCTCCGGCGGTTGTCACGGAATCGGAAAGGAGTTCTTAGGGGATGTTAGCCTAAAATCATCGCATCCATGCGATAACGGCTAACTGACCTGCATCGTGCAGGCCTAAGCACAAAGCCGATTCCGGACGCAATTATGCTGGGGCATAATTGATAATAAATATCTGCCTTGATCTTTTAATGACAGGGACGGAAGAAAACAAGCGTTCAAAAATGTAACTTAATTCAATGGAATGGGCAATTCTCATAATGAGATTTGATTACGATTCTTTTATTAAGTTATAGCCTCTATTCAAGAATTAGAGGTGATTTTTGATAACGAACGAAACACTACCCTTCTGTCTATTTAAAGAACAGAAGGGTTTTTCTGTTTTCTTTCCTTAAAAAAAGGAGGACTACATGATGAAAACAACTTCAGATTTTTTAAAGATGAAGGTAGCAGGGGAGAAAATCGTTATGCTGACGGCATATGATTATCCTGCTGCAAAATTTGCCGAGGAAGCAAATGTCGATATGATTCTAGTGGGAGACTCACTAGGTATGGTAGTACTAGGCTATGATTCTACAATGCCAGTAACAGTAGCAGACATGGTCCATCATGCAAAAGCAGTGCGCCGAGGCGCAAAGGAGACGTTTGTTGTTGTTGATATGCCATTTGGTTCATACCATGGTGATGTACATGAGACGTTGAAAACGGCTGTATCCATGATGCAGGAAACAGGAGCAGATGCATTAAAGTTAGAGGGGGCAGACGATGTCCTACCAGCAATTCGTAAATTAACGTCAGCTGGTATTCCGGTAGTAGCTCACTTAGGTTTATTACCTCAATCAGCAGGCGTGCTTGGTGGCTACAAGGTTCAAGGTAAAACAGCCGAGCAGGCAACGAAACTCATTGAAGATGCAAAAAAATGTCAAGAGGCTGGAGCGTGTGCTGTCGTCTTAGAATGTATTCCGCATCAGCTAACAGAGATGGTATCCGCTAATCTTATTATTCCAACGATCGGTATTGGAGCTGGAGTGGAGGCTGATGGACAAGTATTGGTTTATCATGACATGTTAAGCTATGGTTCACATCATGTACCAAAATTTGTGGAACAGTTTTCGAATATGGGCCAAGAAGCAAGCCATGGAATTGCTAGTTACGTAGAAGCTGTAAAGGCGGGTACATTCCCTGCACCGAAGCATTTCTTTACGATGAAAGAAGAAACATTGGACCAGTTATACGGAGGCGTAAAGTAATGAAAGTCGTCACTACTATCCAAGCGCTAACTATAGAAATTCAAGCAGCAAAACAAGCTCAAAAAACAATTGGACTCGTTCCAACGATGGGCTATTTACATGAGGGCCATTTAACCCTTGCAAAAACAGCTCGCGACGAAAATGATTTAGTCGTCATGAGTATATTTGTCAACCCAACTCAATTTGGACCAAACGAAGACTTTGAAAGTTATCCGCGTGATTTGCCACGCGATACTGCTTTAGCAGAGTCTGTCGGTGTAGATATTGTTTTCGCACCGAGTGTGGAAGAAATGTATCCTCATGATGGCGGTATTCGTATACATGCGGGTGAACAGGCAACCATTCTTTGTGGGGCGAGTCGTCCAGGACATTTTGATGGCGTTTTACAGGTTGTAGCAAAATTATTTCACTTAGCACAGCCGACACGAGCTTATTTCGGACAAAAAGATGCACAGCAGGTGGCAATTATTGCGACGATGGTACGCGATTTTAATTTCCCTTTGGAAATGCGAGTAGTACCCATTGTACGTGAGGAGGACGGTTTAGCGAAATCCTCTCGTAATGTGTATTTAAGTGAAGTGGAGCGTCTTGAGGCACCCGCCATTAATGAAGCGCTACAGCTTGCTCGTAATAGCTTTTTAGCAAATGGTGATGCAGCGAGTGCGCTTGCTATAGCAAAGGCACACATTACAGCACGTACACATGGGAAAATTGACTATATTGAACTGTTAGCGTATCCAGATTTAACACCCGCATTTCCTAAAACGGAGCAAGTGCTTATAGCGGCAGCCGTCTATATTGGTAAAACTCGTTTAATTGATAATTGTATCTTTAATGTGAAAGAAGGATTGTAAAATGTTACGAATGATGATGAACAGTAAAATCCACCGAGCTACAGTGACACAAGCAGATTTAAACTATGTTGGTTCTATTACGATTGATGAGGATATTTTAGATGCAGTAGGAATGCTACCAAACGAAAAGGTGCATATCGTTAATAACAATAATGGCGCACGCTTTGAAACGTATATTATTGCAGGGGAACGTGGATCAGGCGTTATTTGTGTGAACGGAGCAGCAGCGCGCCTAGTACAACGTGGAGATATTGTAATTATTATTTCTTACGTGTATGTAGATAACGAAGAGGCAAAAGATCATAAGCCAACAGTAGCTATTATGGGCGAGGGTAATTCAATTAAAGAAATGATTGCCTTTGAGCCAGAAGCAACAGTGATGTAGTGTGATAAAAGTGGCTACTTCTTTAAACTGAAACGTTAAAGATAATTTTTTTATAAGATGATTGAATGCATCAAATTTGAAAGTGTACATTACTAAATTAAAGCCTTCGGACTCAATTATGCCGAGGCATAATTAGGTGATGTACACTTTTTATTATGTCAAAAGATGTTAGAGGAAGTCGTATCATAGATTTAAAATGAAAAAATCTGTGTTTCATTGATTTCCTATGAACACTCTAGAGAATTTAGAAAGTTGTCCAAATTAAAATATTGCGTTAACGATACCTTCCTACCTTCTTAGTGCAAGCGATGATAGACTTCAAATACAAGATGTATATTGTTATTTGAACGTTCCTCAACTAAGTATTTGATGGTTTGGAAGCTACGCCAGTAGTCATACATAATACTCGTTAAATTTTTTGCTTCATAACTAGCACTACCAAATCATCTAATAAATGTTTACCGTATTTATCTTTAAACAAATGAATCAATTCTAATTCTTTCTTGGCAATTTCATCGAATTGATTTTCATTGAGAGTTAATTTTTTTGATAAATATTCGCACATCCCTTCTTCAAACCAAATGCTATCCCAGTCAATCATCATCAAATTCATAGTGAAATAAATCCGAATGATGTGTTAGTTCATGGGCTAAAATGCAAAAAATATGATCATTGCCAATCGTTTTATAGTATTCCTCAATTTCAACGTGTTGTAGACCTTCTAATTGTCTTAAAAATAACTGTCTCCAACTCTCAAGGTTCGGGTTCATTCGGGTTCATATAGATAATATCTTTTTTTGTATAAGCAGGAATAGGTACAGTTGAAAAGATGTTTGTCGCAATTTCTTCTGAAGTCCATACAATCGCCTTAGGGATATCATGGAGGTCATATTCTTTTTCTAATAGTTGACGATAATTCTCTAATTTTTCAATAAAAAATTGAGTTGGTTGTATATTATTTTGATATTGTTCTATATTTTCATATGCGAAAATTTGTTTCATTTCTGAAGTTTATTGGAGTGAAGCGGCTCATCGGACGTCCACAGGAAGATGCCAGTCGGAACGGAAATCAACTACACGCTATGGTGGTGGGCACATCTTATGAATTAATTTGAAAATTCTTACTGTGAATCCTGATAATCGTTCAGAAGTCTTTTTTTATAAACAATCAACAGTGGTGAAGGGATGCCGCTGAGCCAAATATGTGATAAAATTCATCTATCTAATGTGAACTGTGAGTTGAGATGTATGATGGAAAGTCAAAAGTATGCAATTGTTGATTTAGAGACGACCGGTCATTCACCGGCAAATGGGGACCGAATGATTCAAATAGCAATTGTTATTATGAAAGATTGGGAAATTGAACAAACGTATACGAAGTTTATTTATCCAGGTAAAGCTATTCCAATTTTCATTCAGGATTTAACGCATATTACGGATGAGGATGTAAAGGATGCCTTGCCGTTTGAGGCACATGCCGACTACATATATGAACTGCTTGCCGATTGTGTATTCGTCGCACATAATGCAGATTTTGACTTATCCTTTTTACAAGCAGAGTTCAAGCGTGCGGGTTTATCAAAATGGCAGGGTAAAAAGATGGACACGGTTGAGCTTGCCAAAATTTTGTTCCCAATGTCACTCAGCTTTAAGTTAGGTGATTTAGCGGCAGATTTAAATATAGAGCTTACAAATGCACACCGAGCAGATGACGATGCCCGTGCAACAGCGGAGCTCTTTAAACGATGCTGGAAGGAGTTACTCGGTCTCCCTCAGCTAACCCTAGAACAAATGCATAAACGTTCATTCAGATTGAAGTCAAATTTATCTCAGCTTTTCTTCGAGGCTCTTCAAATTAAACGACAGCATGTAACTGCTAATGAGAATGTCTCCTACTACCGCAATTTGGCTATTTGTGATGGACGAAAAAAGTATACAAATCATGCGGAGGTTGTATCATATCCACAAACAGCAGCGGACAAAACTGCATTAATGACAAAAGCCATGTCGAATTTTGAGCAACGACCAGCGCAATTCGAGATGATGGACACGATTTGGCAAGCGCTCAATGACAAAAGGGAATGCGTTATAGAGGCCTCAACAGGTATTGGTAAAACAGCAGGCTATCTACTTCCAGCGATTTTGTATGCTCGAGCAGTCGATAAAAAAATTGCAATTAGCACATATACGTCACACTTGCAGGAGCAACTTGTTGAGGAAGAGCTACCAAAGATTGAAAAAATCCTTGGCACTAAAGTAAATATCGCTGTGCTTAAGGGAATGCAGCATTATATTGATGTTGCACGCTTTGAGCAATGTATGGCATATGCTGATGAAACTTATGATGATACATTTACGATTTTGCAAATTCTTGTCTGGCTGACTAAAACTGAAACAGGTGTGCTAAGTGAGCTCAATGTATCAGGGGGCGGGCAACTATTTTTAGAGAAAATCCGTAAAATGCCTGATGAAAAACCTTCAAAGGGCTTTGATTTTTATGAGCAAGCGTTAAAAAATAGTGAATTTGCTGATTGTATTGTAACGAATCATTCTATGGTACTCAGTGATTTAGTCCGTCAAACACCAATATTTACACAAATTGACGGATGGATCATTGACGAAGCACATCAATTTATACAATCTGCTATGCAGCAAGATGAAGTTGTCTTCTCCTATACGCAGTGGAAGTACATTTTCGGCCAAATCGGAACGATGGAGGAAACTGCTTTGTTCCAGCAATTTAGTCAGGCCGCTAAGAAAAAACACCGTGTTTCTATGCAAAGTTTGCAGCGACTAGATGCACAATTTATACGTCTACAACGGACATTCGATGAAACTATGCAACGGGCTGTACAAAAAATGCAGCAACAAATAAAAGGGAAGCAAGCTAGTAGTAAATGTACTTTGTTTTTAGAGGATGTAACACTAGCAAAAGAACCGCTTCTACAAGTAAGTAAGCTTACACAGCAATGGCTTGATCTTGCTACAGAAGTAGGGCAGACCTTTGAAAATAATATTGAGCAATTAGATAAAAATGAGCTCTTTATTTTATCTGAGTGGCATTATTGGATTCGTGAATTAAAAGTAAAAATCGCGGAATGGGAAGAAATTTTCCTATCGTCACAGGATGATAATTCAGTTTGGCTAGAATTTGATGTAAGGAGCGTTCCTGGCAGCTTACACGTCTATAAAAAGCCTGTTAATGTCACATCTATCATTGAAAAAGTACTTACACCTCTTCGTAAGCAGGCAAGTATTGTGTGGACTTCAGGTACTTTAACGGTGCCAGGTAATGAGCGTTTTGTAACGAGTCAACTTGGTATTTCTAATAGTGTGCAAGTAATAAAGCTCCAAGCACCACCGTCCTATTATGCAGGTGCGAAGGCATTTATTGTCACCGATATGCCTGAAATTCAACATGTGACTCAGGACGAATATATTGAAGCGGTCGCTCATGCAATTACACGTACCGTGAGAATGACTGAAGGACGTTGCTTTGTCCTATTTACCGCTCAGGATATGCTTCGAAAAACAGTGGAGCTTATTCAAGATAGTGAACTCCTTGATGACTATATGCTATTTGCACAAGGAGTTACGGGTGGTAGCCGTATGCGAATTTTGAAATCATTCCAAAAGTTTAGCCATGCCGTTCTTTTTGGTACAAACAGCTTCTGGGAGGGTGTAGACGTTCCGGGTGATGCTCTTGCATCGGTGATCGTTGTACGCCTGCCGTTCTCCTCACCGGAAGAGCCTGTATTTAAAGCGCGAGCAAAACATATTACTGCACAAGGTCGCAATTCTTTCAATGAGCTTTCATTACCAGAAGCCATCATGCGTTTTAAACAGGGCTTTGGTCGTTTAATCCGTTCATCACAGGATAAAGGAGCCTTTATAGTTTTAGACCGCCGTATTTCAACAAAGTCGTACGGCAAGGAATTTGTTAAGGCATTACCACCGATTGATGTGAAGAAATTGCAGCTACCGGAGTTGTTAAAGGAACTTAATAATTGGCAGAAATAGTTGAAATCCCTTTTAGTAGTTTTGCTAAAAGGGATTTTTTTGGTGGGATTTATCCCAAAAGTAAGGCTACCTGAGCGAATTTTGAAGAAAGTAAAAGACAGGTGACTCGAGCGGATATAAGTAGAAAACAGAGATCCTGAGCTATATAGTCTGCAAGCAGAGAATAAGATTTACTCATTAAAAAAGCCCTCGACGTTTGCGGGGGCTAGTTGCTGTTATAAAACTTCTTTGGTCTGCCGAAAGGACTAGACATCCCGTGATCATCATACTTTCATCAGTAATGTTATTGATCTTTCCACTAATAATTGCTATAGAATCTTTTGTATCTTCTCTTGGGCTTTTACAAAGTCTAGTTCTATAGCTTTGTTTTAAATTTTTGACTAATAAACCGGTAGTTCAAAAAAGAATTCCTACCATCTACGGAAACCAGGTCTAAAGCCGGGGAAAAACGGTCTCCCAAACGGGAAAAATGGGCTTATTGGGAAAAACGGGCTTACTGGAAAAAATGGGCTTACCGGGAAAAACGGTCTTCCTGGGAAGAATGGGCCTCTGCCTGGGAAAAATGGGCCCATGCCTGGGGAAAATCGACGTCCATCATTAAAACGCATTGGATTTACCATTTTTATAACTCCCTTCAATTGATATAGTATAGGCTATGTTCAATCAATGAAATGGCTTAGACTAAGACACAGGTTTGGGATTTTTGCAAAGGTCGATATTGTATTGCGCCTAAAATTGCGATTACATATACACTTCAATTGGTGAAATATTGTTATTCAATGTAGTGAAATTCTTTAGTTAAATAAATAGATCACTCATAATGAGTGATCTATTACGTACAAGAAATCTTATCATTGACATCATCTGTTAAAAATTCAACACAGTTTCTGCCTTGTTCTTTTGCTTGATATAACGCTTTATCACATCTTGATAATAATGTATTTCGTGTATCTCCATTTACATAGCTAGTTACGCCAAAGCTACTAGTTTTTCGCTGCACAATAGGGAATTGATAATTTTCTAATTGTTGACGAATTTTTTCAGAAATCTTAACAGCCTCATCGAGTGTAGTTTGAGGGCAAATAACTAAAAACTCCTCACCACCCCATCTTCCAACAGTATCTTGCTCTCGAATCGTATTTTGTAATATCTGGGCTACGTTCATTAAAACTAAGTCTCCTACTTGATGGCCAAACTCATCATTGACTTCTTTAAAATAATCAATATCTAGAAGAATAATAGAAAACGTGGTCTCATGATGTTGAGCTTGTTCAAATGCTTCTTCTAACACGTAATCTAACCTTACACGATTTGGAACTTGAGTAAGTCGATCGGTATTTGCTAATTTTTCAAGCTCAAGTTTAGCATTTTCTAGCTCCTGTGTTCGTTCTTTAACTTTATATTCGAGTGATTCATTTAGTATTTGTTGTATTTCCTGAGTCTCTTTTTTAATAATATTGATTTTATCACCTAATGCTAATGACAAAAATATAGATTCAAAAATAGCACCAACTGCAGGAACTTCCTCAAATATAACTGGATGGAATGGAATTATACTTAAAAAAGCCAATGCTTGCACAATGATAGAACCAAGTAAAACAGTCCAACCTACCATATAATATCTAGCCATTTTCTGACCTTTTAACAATACAAAAATTCCTGATAACCAAAGGAAAATAAAGACAACTACAGCCAAAATAATTGTGACATTATTAGTAATTGCCACATCAGGGATAATGAATGAAGCAATTAAAGAAAGTACAGTGCCCCATAATAGTAAATTTCCGAAATTGTGGAATCGAGGTAAATATTTTTTAAGTTCAAGAAACTCTTTACAAAATAGAATCATAAACAAAAGTAAAAGATTTCCGCTTATAGCGGAGGATTTTATAAAAAACAATTTAGGCAAAAATTTTCCTAATAGCTCAACATCTAAAGAATTCAATGTAGCCTGATAGAGGATAAAACTAAAAATATACAAAACATAGTAAAAGTAAGCCCTTTCTTTTAACGAAAAGAATAAAAATAAATTGTAAATTAATAAAGCTAATAAGAACCCATAAAACATTCCTGTTAAATATTTATAGTCAATAATCTTATTGATGAAGCTATCCGTTGCAAAAAGAAAAGAAATTGAACTTAATGGTAATTCTCCATCTAATTTTAAATAAATTTCTTTGACAGAAGGTTCTTGGATTTGAAATAAATTCGAACGATAATGAATGTTTTGATCGTCCACATTTGATATTCCTCTTTTTTGAACACGATAGGAGCCATCTTCTTTCACTAAATACATTTCAATGCTATCTAGTTTGTCTGTTACCTCTAACCAGTAAGACTTCTGTTTATCTTTTAGTATTTTTTCAGTATCCAATCGAAGCCAAATTGTATCATTCGTATGCCCAAAAAATACATAATCGTCCTTACTAGCGACAAATGATTTGTTATATGTCCCACTTAATAAATCTTCTATTGTAATTTTTTTTGAAGGGTCACGAAAAATATCATAATGTTTTCCTAATATAATAGGTTCAGATCGTTCTTCAGCATGACCTGGTAAGCTGAATTGTGTAAAAGTAAATATAAGTACGATAAAAAAATAAAATAACAGCTTGGTTTTCTTAATTTTATTTTTCATCATTCAATCTTTCTCCTATCTCAATGCTTTTCTTCAGTCATTTGTAAGGATGCTGATGAAAAGTTAAATAGAGTGCTGTAAAAATAGAGTGTTATGTAAATATATCACACTTTATTCTATATTTAGGATTTTTAAGTGCTAAATAAAGGTTTAAAATAAAAAATTAAATGAATTGGTACCGAAGGAAGATAGATTGGTTAGAATTCCTTGATTATCAAAGACCATAAGAGGAAGAATGAACACGAAAAATTCAGGAATTCAATGAACTACATTCAGCTGAAGAGCTTTTATATATAGGTGATACGTGGGATTTAGTTATGCTGCTAAGCCTTAAAAAGCAATTTATTATATATGATTCACTAGCATTCCTTTTGTTTGTAGCCTGCTACGCACTTTGTATAAAACAACGGTTATTGCTAAAAATAAGACCGTCAAAATGAGCGTTTTAATTACAATAAGTATTTGTTATTTTCTCGCTTGTTATGACAGTTTTTTTGAAATAACGACGCTTTTCATACATGTGAAGAATGAACTTCAAGTGTATAACTGGCTTCGTATTTACAAATAAGGGAGGTGTAAACGTGAGCGTAGTATATAGAGTCGCTCTAGTGTTAGTCATTATTGGAGCAATCAACTGGGGACTTATTGGATTCTTTAGAATTGATTTAGTTGCCTATTTATTCGGTGGACAAACAGCAGTATTGTCTCGATGGATTTATGCTATTGTCGGGTTAGCAGGGCTAATATCTATTCCAATTCTAATTATGCGATTTGATGAGGATGAAGACCTAGATCCTCATACACGCATAGACAGGAATCCAAGCTATGGCATGGAGATTGGTGATGAAGAAGATTTTACTGCATTCAACACAACGGATGTGCTAAAAGAAGAAAAAAAGGATTCACATAGCAAAAATAAACACCATAACAGAAAATAACTCCTAGTTTATTGATATTACCCCAAAAAACTTATGAACAATGTACTGCCCGTAAAAGTTAGACATCAATCTAATTTTTACGGGGGTTTTTTTGTTCGTGGCTATGAAGGGTAGTGAAGTGATATTAGCTATTACTTAGAAAGGCGAAGGACTAGGCGATGGACCGCTCAAAAAGGAAGTCTTATGCTGACTATTTATTGGTGTGCCAATATATCTTCAATCAAAAATGCGATATAGAGATTTGTTTTTGTAAATGGATTACTTAGGTCCATATCTAAAAGAGTCTCTATTTTTTTTAGTTTATAAAGTACTGTGTTGCGATGAATAAATTGTCGTTCACTTATCCTACGAGTACTACCATTCTCCTCGAGAAAAATGCGTAAAAATTGTACGTAATCTGTGTTATGCAATTCATCATAGCGATAAAGCTGACCTAAAATATCTTGGCTATATGATTTGATCAATGTTTGATTTTGCACAGCCATAATAATTTTATAGGCACCAATTTCTTTATATTTATATAGGAAGCGGTTGTTATGAAGCTTTGCTAATTGGATTACTGTTAATGACTCATCATAGCTTTTGCGAACATTTTCAAGCTCTTTATGAAAATTTCCTTTACCAATGATAATATCTAAGTAACCATTTTTTTGTGTAATTTTGTCGTAAATTTCTTCAACAATTTTTGAGAAGGGAGTATTAGGTGTATTGATTTGTGCTTTGTCGATTAAAAAGATGAGGTAATTTTTATGCTTTAGTTTTAAGAAGCGTTTATATCTATTTTGAAATGCAAATTGGATCATGACCTCGTAACGGTCAATGTTAGCTTGTACACTATGTGTTGTACATGAAATGATGGCTAGTTCTCTACTTTGTGGAAATCCTAGTAGTGCTAATTGATCCTTAATATAGTTGGCGTTTTGTTTGTAGTGAAAAAGTAAGTTATAAAGAACCTTTTCTTCGATAGACAGCTCTTGATGGTGATTAGCAATAAATTGAAATGTTGTTTTTAATAGATCGGCTATTCGATAATTCCATGGCATGAGAAAAATAGGGAAATCATATTCGTTAGCAAAAGATATGACTGAATCTGGTATTTTTGGAATGTATGGACCAGTATTGATGATAAAACCTGCTACTTTTTTAGAGAAAGCTAATTTTACAAGCTGCTCCAAGGAATCTCCGTCAGAAGATAAATTGATACCTGTAGTAACGACTAATTCATTAGGTCTACAAAACATAATTAAATCGATGCTTTCTACTACGTTAATCCCTGTAACTCTTCGATACGTTCCGTTATGTCCAGCTACTAATGTTAGCATTGGGAATTGAACTCCCTCTACAATTTTGCGAATTGTCCCCATTTCTTCCCCCCTTATTATGAACATAACTTACCATATATTATGTGCAGATGCACATATTTTTTTAGTTTGCTAGCTATATCTCATAATTTTTATCTTTTATAGAATGTGAATAACTACTGTGAAAGAGAGGAATTGCATATGTATAAGTGTAATAGTAGACGATTGCAAGAGTTAATTGAACAATTTAGTCAATTTGGAGCTACCGAAAATGGTGGCGTAACTCGTTTGTCTCTTTCGAATGAGGATGTACTCGCAAGAAACTATTTTTGTGAGTGTTGTGATGAATTAGGAATGGACATCAAAGTCGATGATATGGGTAATATTTATGCGATTCTCCCTGGGAAAAAGGATGTTCCTCCAATTGTTATGGGGTCGCATTTAGATTCCGTTGAAAAGGGTGGGAAATTTGATGGTGTATTAGGCGTTTTAACGGCTATAGAAGCCATTAGAACGTTAAAGGAAAACGAGATTGAACTAGATATCCCTATAATGATTGTTAATTTTACGAATGAAGAAGGTGCTCGTTTTGATCCAGCAATGATGAGCTCTGGTGTCATTTCATCTAAATTTGAAAAAGAAAAAATGCTGCAATCTGTTGACAAGAATGGCACTAGTTTCAAAGAAGCGCTGCGAGAGAGTGGGTATGAAGGAGAACAAGAAAATCGTTTAAAGGATGCACTTGCTTATATCGAATTGCATATTGAGCAAGGACCTGTTCTAGAGGCGAAGCAACTTGAAATAGGGATTGTTGAAGGTGTATTAGGAATGGTTTGCTATGAAATTACGGTTACAGGGCAGTCCAATCATGCTGGAACGACGCCGATGACAATGCGTCAAGATCCGATGATCGTAACTTCAAAAATCATTTCGTATTTACATGAAGAACTCGGAAAAATTGATGAACAGTTAGTATTTACTTTTGGTCGAATGAATGTATCTCCAAATATCCATACCGTTATACCGAACAAAGTGACGTTTACGATTGATTCACGTCATCAAAAACCAGAGATTATGCAAAAAGTTGAAGATATACTGAAACATCTTCCTACAGAGGATATGGGCTGTAACATTAAGCCAGTTAAGCTTTGGGGGAGAGATACAGTTTATTTTGATACTCATATTTGTAATGAAGTGGCAATGGCTTGTCAGAACTTTGGCTATACTGCTCATCGAATGTTTAGCGGAGCGGGACATGATGCGCAATATATGGCAAGTATTGTTCCATCAGCGATGATTTTCGTACCTAGTATTCATGGTAAGAGTCATTGTGAGGAAGAAGAAACAACGTTTGAGGATTGTGCGAAAGGAGCAGATGTATTACTTGAAACCGTGTTGACGTTGCAAACAAAGTTCAGTATGGGGGAGACCTACACGTTACATTAAAGTAGGTTTTATGAATTAATTGAGCATTCTCCATTATTTTACGAAGGGTGAGGGGCAGAATGAAAAAAATTATTAAAGGTGGACGAGTAGCAACAGCTGCAGATGTTTTTGAGGCAGATATTTTAATTGAAAACGGAAAAATTGTTCAAATAGGTAAAGATTTATCCGAAGTAGGCGCAGAAATTATTGATGCTACTGGTAAGATCGTGATGCCAGGTGGGATTGATCCGCATACTCATTTAGATATGCCATTTAACAATACTGTGACTGATGATGATTGGAAATCTGGTACCATTGCAGCGGCATTTGGTGGGACGACTACTATTTTGGACTTCTGCTTAACGGCTGGCGAAGAAAAACTTTCAGCTGCAGTTGAAAAATGGCATGACAAGGCGAAGGGGAAATCAGCTATTGACTATGGATTCCACTTAATGATTGGTGATTTAACGCCTGAAACAGAAGCTGAATTGCCGCAAATTTTAGAGCAGGAGGGCATTACTTCTGTAAAGGTGTTTATGGCTTATGCGAAAGAATTTCAAGCAACCGATCGCACCCTTTTTAAAGCTTTTAAAATAGCAAAGGACCTCGGTGCTGTTGTTATGGTGCACTGTGAAAATGGTTCTGTTATTGATGAGCTTGTGGAAGAGGCGCGACGTGCAGGTCATAAGGAGCCGATTTATCATGCGCTCACTCGCCCAGCAGAATTAGAAGGCGAAGCGACAAAACGTGCAATCGAGTTAGCCCATATTGCTGGCGCTACCCTTTATGTAGTACATGTTACTTGTAAAGAGGCGGTAGATGAGATCATTGCTGCCCGTGATAAGGGTTATAACGTCTACGGAGAAACATGTCCACCATATTTAACTTTGGATCAATCTGCTTTGGCACAACCTGGTTTTGAAGGGGCAAAATATGTTTGGTCCCCACCACTTCGCCCGAAATACCATCAGGATCATTTATGGAATGCTCTAAAAGCAAAACAACTACAAACAATTGGCTCTGATCAATGCTCGTTTAGTTTCAAAGGTAAAAAACAGTTAGGATTAAATGATTTTTCTAAAATTCCTAACGGTGGGCCTTTTATCGAAGACCGTTTCAGCATTTTATATTCAGAAGGTGTAGCAAAAGGAAAGATTTCTATCAATGAGTTTGTCGATATGATTTCCACAAGTGCAGCAAAAATATTTGGCTTATTCCCACAAAAAGGAACGATTGCAATCGGTTCCGATGCCGATATCGTTATTTTTGATTCAGAGGTAAAACGAGAAATTTCGGCTAAAACCCATCATATGAACGTTGATTACAACCCATATGAAGGATGGGAAGTAACAGGTGAACCAGTAAGTGTACTAGTTCGTGGGGAATATGTCATTAAAAATAAAGAATTTGTTGGTGTACTAGGTAGTGGGCAATATATAAAACGCCCATTAAAAACAACTGCTGCCGAAGCACTTAATATTTAGCTTATGACCGATTGCTTTGGTGGAGAACAGAGCAATCGGTCTCGTAATATCTTCATTTAGCTACTGAAGACTATCTTCCTTTTTAATGGTGGGGTGAATGTTGAATGTAGCTCTTTTTTCAATAGTGTAATTAAGAAAGCTCATCACCACACGTTATGGTGACGGGCCATTATTTGTAGGAAAAAATGAACACATGAGGGGGATGTAGAAATGGTTCTGAATCAAGAAAATACAATGTCCCAACAGTTAAAACGTAATTTTATGGAATTGACTAGCAGGATGACAAAGAATGAGGCAATTGAGGAATCAAATCGCTGCCTTTATTGCTACGATGCACCATGTATTAAAGCTTGTCCAACGAGTATTCAAATACCGAATTTCATAAAAAAAATTGCTTCTGGTAATATGAAGGGCTCTGCTACGACTATATTAGAAGCAAATCCAATTGGTGCAAGCTGTGCAAGGGTTTGTCCAACGGAGGAACTATGTGAAGGGGCGTGTGTGTTAAATTCCTCAACAAAGCCTATTAAAATTGGAGAGCTACAGCGCTATGCAACAGATTGGGCAATGGAAACGAATGCTCAGCTATTTAAGCAAGGGCAAAGTAATGGGCAGAAGGTAGCGATAATTGGTGCAGGTCCCGCTGGTTTATCGGCTGCTCGAGAACTTAGTCGTTTTGGCTATCATGTCACAATCTATGAGGCTGAAGCAAAAGCTGGCGGTTTAGGTAACTATGGTATAGTGTCGTTCCGTTTACCGAATGAAGTCGTTGATTGGGAAATTGAACAGATTGAAAAGCTCGGCGTAGAAATCAAAACAAACACAACTGTCGGCGTTGATGTTTCTGCTGAAGAGATCTTGGAGCAATATGACAGTATTATTTTAGCAGTTGGTATGGGAGCTGTTCCGAATCTAGGCATTGAAGGAGAAGGTTTAAAAGGTGTACATGATGCGATAGAGTTTGTCAGAAAGACAAAAATGGGACCGCTTACAAAAGATGTTGTTGGGAAGCGAGTGGCTGTCATTGGTGCTGGTAATACCGCGATTGATGGTGCTACATGTGCAATGCGTTTAGGTGCTGACAATGTTCAAATTCTTTACAGAAGAACCCAAAAAGAAATGACTGCGTACAAATTTGAATATGAATTTGCCAAGCAGGATGGTGTGGAGTTTAAGTGGCTGACAGCACCGAAAAAAATTGTCGGTAATGAGTCAGGTGAGGTTGTAGGTATTGAATGTGTAAAAATGAAGCTCGGTGAAGCGGGTGCTGATGGTCGACAAAGGCCTGAAGAGGTGGAAGGCTCCAATTTTATTATTGAAGTGGATACTGTTATTAAGGCAATTGGGCAAACACGTTTTGTGTCACTGATTGAAGCTTTTGGGCTCCAGCATACAAATGGCGTAGTCGATATTGATGAAACGACAATGCAAACTTCGAATGACAAAGTATTTGCATGTGGAGATGTCGTCTTCGGAAATGGCCAGGGCGAGGCGATGGTCGTAACAGCTGTACAGCAAGGAAAAGAAGCAGCATACAAGATCCATGAACGTTTAACTTCTTTCAGCGGAAGTCTCCCACATCCATAGTTGGTGAGATGAATGCAGATTTTATGAAATCCAAGTGAGATTGCATAAGGGAGGAACTAATATGGCAGACTTACGCATTGACTTAGCGGGCATCAAATCGCCGAACCCATTTTGGCTAGCATCAGCACCACCAACGAATTCAGGCTATCAGGTACAACGCGCATTTGAAGCGGGATGGGGCGGTGCTGTTTGGAAAACGTTGGGGGATCCGATTCTAAATGTTTCTTCACGCTTTGCAGCAGTTAGCTTTAACGGACAAAGAGTAGCGGGCTTCAACAATATTGAACTGATTACGGATCGTCCGCTAGAGGTAAATTTAAAAGAAATTTATGAAACGAAAAAAAGGTTTCCAGATCACGCGATAATCGCTTCCTTAATGGTGGAGCCTAAGCAAGAAAAATGGCATGAGATTGTTAAACGAGTCGAAGATGTGGGTGTTGATGGTCTTGAGCTTAACTTTGGGTGTCCACATGGGATGGCAGAACGAGGAATGGGCTCTGCCTCTGGTCAAGTACCTGAATTGGTGGAAAAGCAAACGTATTGGGTGAAAGAGGCAGCAAAAACACCAGTAATAGTGAAGCTAACGCCAAATATTACCGACATAACGGTAACAGCAGAAGCGGCAACAAGAGGTGGAGCAGATGCGATTAGTATGATTAATACGATTAACAGCTTAGCGGGTGTTGACTTAGATACATGGAATACAGTGCCTCATGTAGCAGGAAAGGGTGCGCATGGTGGCTATTGCGGTCCTGCCGTTAAACCAATTGCACTCAATATGGTTGCAGAATGTGCTCGTAATCCATTAATCAATGTTCCGATTTCGGGCATTGGTGGTATTTCCGACTGGCAAGATGCTGCTGAGTTTATATTAATGGGAGCAACGGGCGTACAAGTTTGTACAGCAGCGATGCATCACGGTTTTAGTATCGTTGAGGATATGATTGATGGACTGGGTAACTATTTAGACGATAAAGGGATTGCCTCTGTTATGGATTTAGTAGGTCGCTCAGTTTCCAGATATTCTAATTGGGGTGACTTAGATTTAAATTATAAAATCGTAGCTGAAATTAATAATGATGTTTGCATTAACTGTAACAAGTGCCATATTGCATGTGAGGACACATCGCATCAATGTATCGACTTATATACAGAAGATGGTCGCCCAATGCTGAAAGTTCGAGAAGAGGACTGTGTAGGCTGTAATTTATGCTCAATCGTTTGTCCTGCAGAGGGTGCTATTACAATGGTTGAACGTCCATCTACAGTTCCACCTATGACTTGGAATGAACGTCAAACTCTGATTAGTAGTCTATCTAAGTAAACCTCTAAAATCAATTTCGCCTTTGCGTAATTGTGTTCGGAGGCTAAATCTTCATTCGTATGTGCTGGGACACTAACTAAATGGAGCCATATCTGTTTTCATCTCATTACCTTCTAAGGTGGGTGCACTTTGCCGAATGAAGATAACTGAAATTCCAACTTCCTTTAGCATCGTTGAAGGAAGGAATAACCTCATGTAAGTTGTCACGGAAATTTGATAAAAGAAGGAGAGATTAGATGGAACGTGAAGGGAATTATTTAAAATCCCCAGATTTACTTCCAGTGACACATCAACAAAGAAATATTGGAACATTTGGTTTTGCAGTAATTTGGATAGGTATGGCAATTGTATTAGCTGCTTTTGCAATTGGTGGCTCGGCAATCATAAACTTGCCGTTGCCGATGGTGATTTTAGCAACGTTGATTGGTTCTTGTTTAATCGGTGTATTTATGACGTTAATCGGTGATATAGGCATTGAACATGGCTTATCATTCCCGGTTTATATGCGTGCTCCATTCGGTACATTTGGCACACATATTCCGTCACTTGTCCGCGGTGTAACGGCTGCATGTTGGTTCGGTCTGAACACTTATTTCGGTGCATTAGCTATAAACGGTATTTTAAATTTACTTTTTAATTTTGATAATTGGTTTATTTGTTTCATTGTCTTTGCAGCACTTCAGTTATTTAATACATCACTAGGTATTAAATCTATTGAACGCTTTGCAGATTTGGCAGCACCAGTAATTATTTTAATTTCTTGCTGGATGTATTATACACTGGCAGATACTGCGGTTGCACAAGGGAAAAATATTTGGACATGGGTGGAAGCGCCAACAACAGGTTTCACGGCCTTCACTGCATTTATGGTAGTGATCATGGCAAATATGGGCTTTTGGTCGACGCTGGCAGCCGACATGCCTTCACTTTCACGCTTCTTTAAAGCACCAAAAAATGAACGCAATTGGTTCAAACGCAATAAAACACAGCTCGTTGGTTCATTAATCGTTATGCCGATTACAAATACTTTCATTGTGACAATTGGTGCTGTTTGCTATATGGCTGTTGCCTCAGCTGATCCAATCAATGCATTACAGCAAAGTGCAAGTGGCTTTATTTTAGGCATTTTACTGTTAATGATTGTATTAGCACAATGGTCAACTAACACCTCTGCAAATGTTATTCCAGCGGCAACAATCTTCTCAAATATTGGTGGTCCAAAAGTGCCGTTTTGGGTTGGAGTTGTTATTGCAGGAATCATTGGTATCCTAGCACAGCCTTGGAGTTTATTTGATGTATTAGTCAATGCACTTTTAATTATCGGAGGAATTCTAACAGCCATCGTTGGTATTTTATATGCTGATTATTATTTAATACGTAAGCGCCGCGTGCATGTAAAAGCACTGTATGAATTAGATGGTCAATTTAAATATTGGAACGGCTTTAACTTAGCTGGTTTAATTGCTTGGATTATTGGTGGTGCAATAGCAAATATATTCTCCACTTATTCTTCATTAGTAGGGTTCTTTGTAGGGGCACTTGTATATTATGTACTAGCGAAATATTGGTGGTTCAAAAAATACCCTCAAGCTGAGCTTGAAGATCCAAGTGATGCAAAATATTTAGGAATTACAGTTGGTCACAATTTGGATGAACTATTTGGGCAGCAACAAATGCCAACTCCAACTGTTGTTCCAGATGAGGATGACAGCGTTGAACAACCAGATCCGCTGTTAGAAATAAAAGGTGCTGAATAATTAAACACCAAGATATTCACAAAAAAAGGTGAGGTGATTGCATGTCAGAACATCAACAAAGCACAGAGGAAATAAAAAAAGTAGATCAATATTTAGATAGTGGCTATAAAATCAAATATGTTTATGAAAATCTAAGTGGAATGTTTGTAGAATTTGCCTGTCAAGAAGAAGTTATTCTGATGCAAATTCTAACAGCAGATGCACGCAAATACTTTTCTGCAAAGCTCCAAGAACAGACGTTATTGCAATAACAAAATTAACTCTATTCCATTCACCGTCTTTTATGAAGGAATAGAGTTTTTTCCGTTATAAAATAGGTTTTTACATAAAGTTTGATTCCAAGATGACAGTGTTGCTAAAAGTGATGGATAGTGCAGCCAAAGCGGATAAAACCGCTGAGGCGACGGATAGAACAGCCAAAATCGTGGATAGAACAGCCAGAGTCGTGGATAGAACCGTCAAGGCGACGGAAAGAACAGGCGAAGCGACGGATAGAACCGTCAAGGCGACGGAAAGAACAGGCGAAGCGACGGATAGAACCGTCAAGGCGACGGATAGAGTCGTCAAAGTGATGGATAGAACAGCCAAAGTCGTGGATAGAACCGTCAAAATCGTGGATAGAACAGCTGAAGCGACGGAAAGTACCTTCAAAATGCCCTCCAGAACTCTTGTCGTATTGCCGTAATTTATGTTTTTCCTAAAAATACAATTGTGTTTTTCTACAGAATTTATTATTATTATAAAATAATTCATCGTAGAAAGAACTTCGAAAAGAGGCGTAATTTGTGGCAAATAAAGAGTTAAATAGGGGATTAGATGCACGTCATATCCAAATGATTGCTCTTGGAGGTACTATTGGCGTAGGTTTGTTTATGGGGTCTGCTAATGCCATTCAGTGGACAGGGCCTTCCGTGCTCCTTGCATATGGTATAGCAGGAATATTTATTTTCTTCATTATGCGAGCAATGGGAGAAATGCTTTATATGGAGCCAAGTACAGGTTCCTTTGCAACATTTGGCTATAAATATATCCACCCATTAGCTGGTTATTTAACGGCGTGGAGTAACTGGTTTCAGTGGGTTATTGTTGGGATGTCAGAGATTATAGCAGTAGGGACTTATATGCAATACTGGTATCCTGATTTGCCAGCATGGATACCGGGATTAATTGCAATGATTATTTTAGGTGTTGCCAACTTTATTTCTGTTAAAACTTTTGGAGAATTTGAGTTTTGGTTTGCCATGATTAAAATTGTAACGATTGTTTTAATGATTGTTGCAGGCTTTGGGCTTATTTTCTTTGGGATTGGTAATGAAGGCGTGGCAATCGGATTATCGAACCTTTGGAATCATGGAGGTTTCTTTACAGGCGGCTGGACAGGTTTCTTCTTTGCGTTATCATTAGTAGTTGCAGCCTATCAAGGTGTTGAGCTCATTGGGATTACAGCAGGAGAAGCGAAAAATCCTCAAAAAACTATAACGAGTGCGATTCAAAGTATTATTTGGCGTATTTTAATATTTTATATCGGTGCAATCTTTGTCATTGTAACAGTTTATCCGTGGGATGAATTAGGTACGATCGGTAGCCCGTTTGTTGCAACTTTTGCAAAGGTTGGAATTACCGCTGCGGCAGGTATTATTAATTTTGTGGTCATTACAGCAGCGATGTCAGGCTGTAATAGTGGAATTTATAGTGCTGGACGTATGCTATATACACTTGCCATGAATGGACAAGCACCTAAATTTTTTGCGAAGCTTTCTAAAAATGGTGTTCCCATTTTCGGTACAGCAGGTGTGCTATTTGGTTTGGTTATCGGTGTTATTTTAAGTTATGTTGCACCAGGAAATTTATTTGTATATGTATACAGTGCTAGTGTATTACCAGGGATGGTTCCGTGGTTTATTATTTTAATCAGTCAAATACGATTTAGAAAAATAAAAGGTGAACAACTTTCTAAGCACCCATTCAAAATGCCTTTAACACCATTTACAAATTATTTAACAATTGCCTTTTTAATAATGGTGCTAATCGGTATGTGGATTAATGATGATACGAGAGTTTCACTTATTGTGGGAATTGTTTTCTTAGTTCTTGTGATCATGAGCTATTATGTTTTTAGAATTGGAAAAGATCGTCCCGTTAATAAATAATGAAATGTTAAAAGGGTGTATTTCTCTACTATGAGATACATCCTTTTTCCTTTTTTGATAGAGATATGGTTTTTCAATACAACAAAAGGGACGCTCCATTAATAATTGGATTGTCCCTTTCAATTATTTTTCTTTTCGCATAATAAAGCTTAAATGTCTGCCTGCCTGTTTATCTTGGCGGTAGGAAAACCCATCTGGGCTGAGAAATGTGCACGTTGAATCAATCAATATTTGCTTTGAAGGAATACCTACAAGCTCACATTGTTTTTTGACAGTTTGTTGATTATCGATATGATATTTATTTGTTTCTGCATTGTAATACATAAAGTCTTCGGCATAGCCTAGATTGTGGAATTTTTCATAAACATCTGTATCCACCTCAAACTTTTGCTGACTGAGTGCCATACCGATTTGAACGTGAAAATCTTGAGGATTACAATGTTCGTGTTCCATCAAATGTTGGAAAAGTTTTAATGTAACTTCCTTGACAGTTCCTTGCCATCCTGAATGTACCACACCAATAAGTCCATTGACTTCATTATAAAAAATGACAGGTACACAATCTGCTGTAAAACTACATAAAAGTAAATTCGATTCTACTGTATAAAGTGCATCGGTATTACTAATGGCATTGTCCATCTTTTCAGCGCCACGTCCTTTATCAGAAGTCGTTACTTTGTGGAAATTAGCACTATGTGTTTGTTGCGTGCAAATAAAATCATGTAAGTCACAATGCAAAGTAGTTGCCAGTTTTTTTCGATTTTCTAGCACATCAGCTTCATGTACACATGTATGCAATGCCATATTGTTTTGTTCTAGTTCGATATCATCTTTTAAAGTAGTGCCTGCGATAAATTGGTCATTATCAAAATAAATTTTAGTTTTCATAACATCACCTCGTTTTACTATATATGATTGGTTCCTGAATGTATAGGCGCTTACTCTGAGATTTTTAAGAGCCTAGTTGTACAAACCTTTGACATAAATAATAGATTTCTTCACATATAGTATCGAAGAATCATTATTAGGAGGAAGGAGTTTGTATATATGACGCAAGAAAAATTCCTACTGATTTGTCAATTAGGGATGGGGTTATTTTGGATTATTACTTACATACTAATCATCAAACAAGGATTACAAGATAAGCGATACGGGATGCCCATGGTTGCAATTTGTGCAAATATTTCATGGGAATTTATTTTTTCATTTATGTATCCACAAAATGACTTGCAACGGAATATTACGTTACTGTGGTTTATTTTAGACATTTTTATTATGATGCAATTTTTACATTATGGTCATAAGGAATATAAAAAAATAGTTCCAAGGAAAATATTTTATTCATCTTTTTTGATCACACTAGTAGTAAGCTTTTTTACGATTTTAGCAATGATGCATGAATTTAATGATCTAGAAGGCAAGTATGCCGCATTTATACAGAATTTGATGATGTCAGGATTGTTTATTGCTTTGTTTTTACAAAGAGGGAACTTAAGTGGCCAATCAATGGGCATCGCTGTTTGTAAAATGATTGGAACGATGTTTGCTGCAGTTGGTTTCTATATGTATTTTAGAACACCGTTGATTACTATTATTTCGCTTGCGACCCTTATTTATGATTGGCTTTATATCGTATTAATCTATAGATTTCATGTGAAATATGCGAAATAACCTTCATTTTAAAAATAAATAAAAATGATGAAATGAAACACACTATCAACAATACACGAATAAGATGTCTCTGTAGTATGACGATAGGGTGGTGTTTTATTTGAAAAAGAAGTGGATGACCACATTATGTATTATTTGTACGATTGGGCTAGTTGGCTGTCAGGTGAAATCTGCGGATGAGAAAAAGCAAGAACAACCAATTCAAGAGTCAGAGCAAAAAGCTGAGGATTTAAAAAAGCCTGTTGCCATTGAACAACAACAAACAGAGTCTGTCGTTGTTGAAATTGTAGACCCTTCTACGAAAGCTATTATCCAAACAATTGCACCGAAAGAAATGGGCTATGAGCGTGATAAACAATCGTATACAAAGCAAATTGAGCAATTAGCAAAAGAGTTGGCGAGAGGGAATGAAAAAGCGGCTGGCTATGATAAGCGTATGATACTCGATAAGCTGGACGATCAAGGGAAGCTAATGAAAGGTAGTCCTTTAATTGTTTTAAAAGAAAGTGAATTAGTAGAGAGAATATTAGAAGCATCAGCTACCGGTGGTAAAGTGGAGATGCCTCTTTATATTACTGAAAGCGGATATTATTTTGAAGATATCCCCTATCTAGAAAACGTAGTTGTAGCATCCTATACAACTTACTTCAATACCGATGATGTAGGCAGAAATAAAAATATTGAGCTTTCTGCGAAGGCAATCAATAATGTTATCGTTGGAAGTGGAGATTATTTCTCGTTTAATACAGTAGTTGGCCCTAGAGACGAAGCGAATGGTTATCAGCCCGCACCAGAAATCATCAACAAAAAGGTTGTGATGGGCATTGGGGGAGGTATTTGTCAAACGTCTTCTACCTTGTTTAACGCAGTTGATCAAATACCAGTTAAATTTGTAGAACGGCATCACCATTCTTTAGATGTAGGGTATGTTCCAAAAGGAAGAGACGCTACTGTTTCTTATGGTGGTTTAGATTTTAGATTCCACAATACCAGTGATGTACCATTTTTAATAAAAGCTAACTATAGTAAAAACTCTCTTACAGTTGAGGTAAGAACAGCAGAAAAATTTGTAGAAATCTTGAAAAAATCATAGTAGTTTTTCAAAGACACTTAAGCTAAAGGTGTCTTTTTTTGGGTGTCATGCTATAGTTAAATTAAGTAATTTCAGTATAATCGTGTTATTGGAAAAGGGGAAATTTAATGCATCCAAAGCTACAAGCGACAATAGATTCTATCAATTTTTACCAGGTAACATATCCTGAAGATGCTTGTATTATAGTTGCAGATACTGAGAAGGTCATTGCTTACAAGCCAGGTAATCAAGTGGACTTAAAGATTAAAGTTGGTGATCCTGTAGCTAAGTATCGTGGAACAACAACTGAAAAGTCTCTTAGCCTAGGAAAGTTTATGAGGGAAGAGCGAGGTTCTGAAGATTTTGGATTGGCGTATATTGCATCTGCACAGCCTATTTTTGATGGTGGGAAAGTAATCGGTGTGTTAAGTGCCATTATTTCGAATGAAAAAATGGATGGGATGCGATTATTAGCAACTGAGCTTTCGAGTTCTGTTGAAGAAATGACCGCAACGAATGAAGAGTTAGCAGTAGCAAGTGTAGATGTATCAAATCGCTTAGGGGAGCTATCCAAGTTTTCAGAATCAATGACTGGCGATATTCAACAAATCAATACGATTGTTAATTTAGTAAAAGATTTAGCTATGAAATCTAAAATTCTTGGATTAAATGCATCCATCGAGGCTGCTCGCTCAGGTGAGCATGGACGAGGCTTTGCTGTAGTAGCATCTGAAATACAGAAAATGTCGCAAAGTAGTACGGATAGTGCCGAAAGCATTACAAACCAATTAGAAAGCATTAAACAATCTATTGATCAAGTCAATGAATTTGCAAATCAAATCGCAATGTTTACCCAGCAATTTTCTGTGAGTATGCATGAATTAACAGATGCTTATAAAGGAATTAATAGCACAGCAGAAAAATTAATGCATATAAGCGAAGTAAAGGCCTAATAACTTCAAGCAATTATGCCTCAGCATAATTGAAAAGGATAATAGCAAATTAATCGCTATTATCCTCTTCGTCTAAATAATATTCAAAATTTCTTGTGGTGTAGCAACTTTGTAATCGGGTTCTTCTTGTTGCACAACTTCAAAAGAGTCATATCCCCAACCAACCCAAATAATAGGCACTCCCGCTTTTTTGCAGGCTGCGATATCTCTTTGTTCATCACCAATGTATAAAACTTCTGATGGTGTAATGCTTGTGTCCTTTAAAAATTTCTTGATCACTTTATCCTTTCCAAAAATTCGGTTTGAACAAAGAACATCCGACACACAATGAATGCTATTCATTTTTAGAAATTCTAAAATATTCTCCTGTGAATTGGAGGAAATGATAAGTATTTTATAGCCTCTTTTATCAATTTCCATTAGGACTTCCTTCATACCGTTATAAAGATGAACATCATTTAATGACTGACGATATAAGCGATAAAATTGAGGTAAAATCATCGGCAATTTATACATAGGAAAGTCAAATAATTTACTTCGTTCCGCTATAGATAATTTTTTCAACGATTCAATTTCCTTTAACTCTATTCCTTTAAATTTATATTTTTGCGCAATTGTATTCCAAGCTGATGCTAACACTGCCGTAGAATCTGCCAATGTTCCATCAAAATCAAAGATAATATATTTCATGTAAACTAACTCCTTTATAATCTAGTTGTAAAGACGTTTATTTTTTGAAAATGTTACTGCCTATACTTAAAAAAATGACATGATTATACAGGATATGAAACAACGGAGTACAAATAACTCTAGATGAGCAATTTTTTCACTAATAATTATTTTTGGATCATCACCATAATTTGTGGTTGAATCGGGCGCTTTGTTGTTGTTGTTGCTGTCGCTACGCTTTCGAACAGAGCAAAGCTTCCTGGGCATCCGATGAGCTGCTTAAGGCAACAGATGTTTATTGTGCGAAAGTGAAGTGCTAACGTAACGACAGCAAAAACGGGATGGCCACAAAGGTCAGGACGTGATGTAGTCTAGTCCTACATGTGAATGGGGCATCATGACAGAAACTTACAATTAATTTTGAGATTTATCTGGATAAATTAATTAAGTAGTGGTATCGTAAGAAATAGCTAAATAAAAATATCCTTCAGGGTAGGGTGAAATTCCCAATCGGCGGTGATGAAGCAATTCAAAGTCCGTGAGCGCAAGCTGATTTGGTGCAAATCCAAAACCGACAGTTACAGTCTGGATGGGAGAAGGGTAAAAGTAAGACCTTTTTAAATTCGCTTGAGTTTATAAGGTTTATTTGATTATGCTTTTATGTAAACTACTTCCCATCGTTTAAGTTGGGAAGTTTTTTTATCTTCATTCAGTAGGTGTTTGGACACCCACTAAATAAAGATAAAGCCTCCGGTGGATATCACGGATTTTGAATTGTGCAGGCACAATTCAAAATCCGGACGTAATTACGCCAAGGCGAAATTGATTTATTATTTAGCTAACAAATTGAATAGCAGTAGTTCTTCGGGGTAGGGTGAAATTCCCAATCGGCGGTGATGAAGTAATTCAAAGTCCGTGAGCGCAAGCTGATTTGGTGCAAATCCAAAACCGACAGTTATAGTCTGGATGGGAGAAGAACGATGAGATGGTAGCCTAAGGAAAAATTTTGTATCCTTATGGTTTATTTGTTGACGTCTTATTTATATGAACTCCCAAACCCCTTTAATCAAAAAGGGGTTTTTTATTTGAACAGAAATTTTTGATTGAGGGAGGAGGTACATAGGGCTCCAAAAATGGATAGATAAACTTAGACCAATGAATGGAAGTGGGTGAAAAAATGTTTACAGGAATTATTGAGGATATTGGTACCGTAAAAACCTTGCAAAGCGATAGAAAAAGTATGAAAATCACTGTTATTTCAAAGAAAATGGTTGAGGATGTAAAGCTCGGGAATAGTATTGCGGTCAATGGTGTTTGTTTAACAGTCATATCTTTTAATGATCAGGAGCTTACGATGGATGTAATGCCTGAAACGGTAAAGGCAACAAATTTACAGCAGCTAGCAATAGGAGATCCAGTAAATTTAGAGCGCGCTATGTCAGCGAATGGGCGATTCGGTGGTCATTTTGTATCTGGGCATGTAGACGGAGTAGGGAAAGTAGTACGAAAGCGGCCGTTAGCAAATGCAGTTTATATTGATATAGAGCTATCAAAGGAGTTAACGAGCTTCTGTATTCCAAAGGGCTCCATCACAATTGACGGAACGAGCTTAACAATCTTTCAAGTTGAGAAAAATGGTGTCACAGTATCATTGATACCCCATACGTACAAGGAAACAATTTTAGGTATGAAGAAAATTGGTGATCTCGTCAATGTCGAAACCGATTTAGTAGGAAAATACATTTTACATCAACTTAAGTATGGTCAGGAACCGCCGGCCATCACAAAAGACTTCTTAGCACAAAACGGATTTTAACCAACAAGGAGGTGGCGAAATTGCTACATTCGATTGAAGAAGCAATTGAGGATTTAAAGCAAGGAAAGATAATTATTGTAGTAGATGACGAGGATCGGGAAAATGAAGGGGACTTACTAGCACTTGCGGAATTTATGACACCTGAAACGATTAACTTTATGGCTACCTATGGAAGAGGCCTTATATGTACGCCAATTTCCCAGCAGCTAGCACAAAAATTAGCATTAAACCCTATGGTTAGTGTGAATACAGATAATCATCAAACAGCATTTACCGTTAGTATTGATCATGTTGACACAACTACTGGAATTAGCGCCTTTGAACGGGCAATGACTATACAGAAAATGCTCGAACCACAAGCTAAAGTTGCGGATTTTCGTAAACCAGGCCATGTATTCCCACTAATAGCAAAGGAAAATGGTGTATTAGAGCGTAGGGGACATACGGAAGCTACAATAGATTTGGCAAAGCTTTGTAATAGCGTTCCAGCAGGAGTTATATGTGAGATTATGGGCGACAATGGCAAAATGCTACGCTTTAATGATCTCGTTAAATATGCAGCACAACATCATCTAAAAATGATTTCAATTGAAGCGTTGGCAACATATCGTCAACAAATAATGGAAGAAAACACAATGACTATATAAAAAAGGTTATCACCAAAAGTTGTGGATGATTTTTGTTAAAAACGTATAAAGTTAATCTTCGTTCTGGCTTGTTAACTCCTTGGGAATCAACGAAGGCTAAAAGAATCACGTCCTGTGATAAGACCTTCGAGACGAACCTCGGTGCCGCTGCACGAAAATCAACCACACGAAATGGTGATGAGCCATAAAAAAGGAGAAAAGAAAAATGGTTAAAACATTTGAAGCACAATTAATTGGTACGGATTTAAAAATAGCAGTAGTAGTAGGTCGTTTCAACGAATTTATTACAAGTAAATTATTAGACGGTGCATTAGATGGTTTAAAGCGTCATGGTGTTGATGAGAATTCTATCGATATTGCATGGGTTCCTGGAGCATTTGAAGTTCCATTCATCGCTAAACAGTTAGCTGAAACAAAGAAATATGATGCAATTATTGGGTTAGGTACGGTTATTCGTGGCTCAACAACACATTATGATTATGTATGTAATGAATCAGCAAAAGGAATTGCAAATGTGTCACTAACTACAAATGTACCTGTTATTTTTGGCATTGTTACTACTGAAAATATTGAACAAGCAATTGAGCGCGCAGGGACTAAATCAGGAAATAAAGGCTATGACGCAGCAATGTCAGCTATTGAAATGGCAAATTTAAAGAAGATGATTGGATAAATCTTTCTAATAATAGGTTGGAAATTGCAACGCTAAATTATTCTGACAAAGCATTTTAAACAGTATATATTCTTGAATATTTTTTTAAAGCATGGAGAAAATATCCGTAAGTGTATTTATGTTATTTTTTATAAATGTACTAATTTGGAGCTGGCTCAGTAGGAGATGAGGGATATTTCTTCGATAGAACAAGAATTAAATTTGAAATCTTTGAAGTCACTATTTCAACGCTCTGCTGATGTGGTATTTCAGGAGTATTTCTTTCAGCAACATAAAGTACATTTGATAAAATGCGAAGAGATGATTAATGAACGGTTACTGCAGACCGTTATTGTGCAACGAATACAATCTTTATTTACTGCAACATCGGATGAATTGTTAGCGGAGCATATACAAAATCATTTACACATTCCCCATCTTCAGAGAATAACAAGTAAAGATGAGGCCATCACGAGAGTCTATAAAGGGCATGTTTTACTATATTTCGAAGATATGAATTTGCTGTATTCAAGTTATATCGCAAAAAAACCAAATCGAGAGCCTAAAGAAACAACTCTTGAATTGGTTATCAAAGGTCCGAGAGATGATTTTATTGAGGATGTTTTAATTAATATTGCTTTAATACGAAAACGATTACCGACTAATTCATTAAGTGTTGAAACATATGAACTTGGCACACGATCCAAAACAACCGTAGCTGTACTTTATCTAGAAGATGTCGTAAATAAAAAGATGCTTGAGAAAATAAAAATACAGCTCCAGCGAGTTGATGCGGACGTTATATTTAGCGGGGATATATTGATGGAAAGGATTGAGCAGAGCGATAAAATTCTGCCTAAGCATGATTATACTGGACGTCCGGATTTTGCTGTACAAGCTTTAAGTAGAGGGCGTATTATCATCGTAGTTGATGGAGTCCCTTATGCGATTATTACACCTGTTAATGTAATGTTACTTTTTAAATCTGGTGAGGATAATGAGTATCCGATTATTGTAAGTTCTATGGAGCGTTTACTAAGAATAGTTGCCATTTTAATAAGTGTACTTTTACCAGGCTTATGGTTTGCACTTACAACCTTTCATCAAGAGCAATTGCCATTCATCCTATTGGCAACAGTTGTTGAATCAAGAACGGGGCTCCCATTTCCATCTATTCTTGAAATATTAATGATGCTATTTATGTTTGAATTATTTCGGGAAGCTAATATACATCTACCTAATGTTATCAGTGGTTCCATAAGCGTTGTTGGGGGATTAATTATTGGAGATGCAGCGATTAAATCGGGGGTTACGAGTCCTTCCATGATTATCGTTATAGCTACTTCAAGTATTGCAGCTTTTACACTCGTCAATCAATCCTTTGCATCAGCAATGAGTATTCTCAGGATAATCGTTATTTTAGCATCTGCCTTTTTTGGATTATTTGGATTCTTCATTTCGGTGTTTTTCATACTTCTATATATTGCAAATTTACGAGTATTAGGTGTTCCATACTTAAATATGGGAGCGAATTTAGATTGGCCGGACATTAAAAAATCTTTAGTTCGCCTTTCTCCTTCAGGTTACAGTAAGCGACCAAAATTTTTAAATGTACAGGATGAGACAAAGACATCGAGTAGGAAAAAATAAATACTTAAAAAGAAAAGATCAGGTTTTTATAGGCCTGATCTTTTTTCATTTCCCAACAGACCCCCATTTCAACGATGAGAAGGACATAGCCCAAAAGTAGGAGGCGAAGGTTGAGATAGTCAAAACGGGCTTGAGATGATAAACTAAGAACCAATATTCTTATTTAAGAATCCTGAATCGTATTTCTGAACAGTGTGTTTAGGAAGGATGTACAGGGGGGAGATAGCCATTGTCGTTCAAACTTCTAAATATCTTACTTCTCTTCATCTGATTATCGACAGGAAGAGCATTTCACTACGCAAATAAATGATTTTTAAACAACCATAAAAAAAGAAGTATATTGTAGTATAATAGGGTTGTTGGATATGAAATTGTTTTCTAGGATGAAAGTATGAGATGATGTCAACTACGACTAACAATTATTATGGAATGCGAAAGCCAAGCTCAATTAAATTAAGATATTATTCATGTCAATAGATGAGGAAGTACCAGTTTGTATGAAAACACGAAAAATAAAACTAATTTTAATACTATCAACTCTCTTATTAGTATTGTTTACAAGTTTAAACATCTTTACATCCTATGTAAAAATGAAAAAGACAGTAGAAGAGTCAATAGCGAACCAAAGTCTGAAAGCGGCTATTTCTATCGCATCTACTATTGATGTAGAGGCGTACAAACAATTTTTAGAAAACCCCGAGGAAAATGAGTATTATTGGCAAATAAGAAGCTACTTAAACGATGCAAGAGTAAAAATAGGTGCTTTATTTGTTTATACATTAGATATTGAAAATCCGAAGGTATCCAAAGCAATGATCATGGGTTTACCAAGTGAAGTTAAAGGCTTTTATATCGGAATGGACTGTACTGTACCCGAGACACAAGTGCAAAAAGCTTATAATGGAGAAACATTTATAACAGATGTAATACAAGATTCTATATATGGTTCCTACTTAACTGTTGGTGCACCGATTAAGGATGAAACAGGGGAGGTTATTGCATACATAGGCATTGATATTAGTGCAGACACATTAAATGACATTAAGGGAAAAGTGATCGAAGACAATCTTTTAGTCTTTATTTTTAATGGTGTACTCATTTTAATGGTTACCGGCTCAGTTTTCTTCTTACAGAGATGGTATCAAAAAGAAGTAGCAGAAGAAGTTGAAGCGACAGAAGATACATATCAAGCGGAAATTAAAACTTTAATCACTTCCGTGTCTTCTTTAAGACATGATTTCACAAATCATATACAAGTATTGCATGGATTCCTACAATTAGATGAACCTGATCAGGCAAAACAATATTTATCTTCATTGTATAAAGAAGTTCATGATATTAAGTCTCTTAAATTAAATATTGATCATCCTGGATTGGCGATTTTATTGCAAACAAAAAAACTAACGGCTCAAAATCATAATATTGATATGGATTTCACAGTCTCTCAGGATGCGTTTAATAAAATTAGAACAACGGATCTAATTAAAATCTTATCGAATTTAATAGATAATGCGATTGATGCTGCAAATGAATTATCGGAAGAACAACGTAAAATAACAATTAGCTGTGAAGCTGATGACACGCAATATAAATTACAGGTTACAAATACTGGACCAAATATTGTAGAAGCAGGGCAAATATTCAAGCGAGGATTTTCTACAAAGAAACCGGAAAATGGTAAAACAAGAGGGCAAGGCTTGTTTATTGTGAATGAAATAGTCAATAAGTACGACGGTCAAATTTCTATCGATTCATCAAAACATCTAGAGACAACCGCTATAGTAACTATTCCAATAAAGTAAATTTCGAAACTTCCTACAGAAAATTGTAGGAAGTTTTTTTGTTTCTTTAAACTAAGTTCGATATAGGCAAAGTGAAATATATGCCAGTGGAATGGCTCCTTCTCTATTCGAAAAGCAGTTTCAACTTTTAGTTTTACATTTTTTGAGTAATTCATTTCATATAGTACTAATAATCGATGGTATTCTATTAGGGGGGAGTTGAAATATTTGGATAAATCAATCCTTGATCTATTGAGAAAGGGTGGATTTGTTTTGTATGCAAGGCATGGTCAAGCAACTGTCGGAGTAGATCAGCCATATTTAAATTTCCAAGATTGTGTTACGCAAAGAAATTTGTCTGAATTTGGGCGGAGGCAGGCCGTTTACTTTGGACAACTGTTACGTCATTTACAAATTCCGATTAGTTCACCAGTAGTCGTAAGTCCTTTTTGTCGTACAGTTGAAACGGCACAGCTCGCATTTCCTTATTCTTATATTCAAATTGACCCAATTGGTTATGAAATATATAAATTGGGTGGGGCTATTCCTTTTGTTGAAAAAAGTAATATTTTATCAAATGCGCAATCAGTGTTAGAAAGAAAGCCATCGCAAGGAATGAATCAAGTGATCGTTGCCCATAGTTTTCCTGAAGATGTTGGACTAGGGGAGATTTCGAATATGGGAATGGTTATTGTTAAGCCAAATGGTCCTGGAAATGGTTATGAAATAATAAAAAAATTAACTTTAGAAGATTTATCACTTTTAAATTAACGTAGGGATGGGAGAAAAATATGAAAATAAAAACAGTCTCACAGTGCACGTTAAATGAAACTTTAAAAGCTTGGAATAAAGGCTTTGAGGGGTATTTTGTACAAATAGAAATGAATGAAGAGGTGTTTTTAAACCGACTAGTTGGGGAAGGACTATCGCCAGAGCTTTCAATCGTCGCATTTGATCAAAATAATCCTGTCGGTATTGTATTAAATGGCTTTAGACAAATAGATGGTAAGAAAACCTCTTGGAATGGAGGAACAGGTATCTCTCCAGACTTTCGCGGTAAAGGTGTTTCTCGTGTTTTAATGGAAGAAACCATCGCCATCTATGAAAGAGAGAATGTGGAAGTTGCAACGCTGGAAGCTATTAAAGAGAATAAGGTAGCAATTTCGCTATATGAGAAGTATGGCTATACCGTTACAAATCAATTGCTCTTTTTAAGTGGCGAATATGAAGAAAAAGTAGAGAAGCCAGTCGACATTCATGTGGAAACTATTCGGCCAGAACAGCTACCGCATTTATCTTTTTATCAGGAAGATGTTCCTTGGCAATGTAGCTGGCAAAGCAATAAACACGGAGAAGCTAAAGTTTTTTATAATGAGAATAATGAAGCAATTGGCTATATGTTATATAAAACTGTATGGAATCAGGAGGGAGCCATCGACAGCATAGTGCTGTATCAATTAGAGCTATTAGGGAATGGTAATGTTGAGCATATTCCACACTTTATCGCAAGCATTACAAAACACAAGGTAAAACTGGCAACAGTTAACTTTTTAGCAAGTAATCCAGCTACGAGTTATTTGATGGAAAATGGGCTAGAAGTGAAGACGGAGCAAGTGCAGATGAAGAAGAAAATGGATTCGTAGTTTGCGAGATGAGAAGAGTCAATTTCGATGTGAAGCTATGTAAAATGATGTTGCTTAAATTTGGGGAGTTATAGATGTGAAGAATTTATATTGAACCTTAATTGTTCCAAGTAGTTATAAAAAGAAGGTGTTATTAGTTATGAGGAAAATACTCATATGTAATTTACTAATATTGGTGTTGGTAGGTTGTACATCGACTATAAATACCACTCCCACTGCAAAATCTATTCTTACAGAACATTCTCAAGCGGATATTCTTCAATATAATAATTTGATCTACATTAATACTACAAGTTTGGAATCGATGAAACAATTAGAATATACGAAATATGAGATTATAGGGGAAATTATTAAAACTACAAATTCCTCTAAAAATTTCAATGATTTTTATGCTACTAAATTGGAAAGTGGAACAAAGATTTTCTCTACAAATGGTAAAAATACGGATACTATCATTGCGGATTTAAATGGGCAATATATACTTTATACGGTTTTGCTTGAAGGCTAGGTTGTAAACAATTGAGAATTCCAGTATACTAATCCGATAAAGAATGAAAATAAAGGATGAATTTAAATGACGTTTGAAGAAATTTTACCTCGCTTAAAGGCGGGCGAAAAAGTAATTCGTAAAGGTTGGGGCGGTGCCGAATTATATGTGAAGCTTGTTGGACAAAGCGAACATGATGGCGAGACTTTGAATCCTTATTTTTTAATTAATGTACGCGGTGAGGGCTATACAATGTTTACGCCGACTGTCTGTGATTTATTAGCGGAAGATTGGATAATTGTCAATTAATAGGAAGAGCCATCTCAAATGAGGTGGTTTCTTTGTTTTTAGAGGAGAGAGATCGATGACGTTTGAAGAATATAAGGGCAAGGCGGTATTTGTGACGGGGGCTGGTTCAGGTATTGGTCAAGCTCAAGCTATTGCATTTTTAGAAAATGGGGCAAACGTATTCGGGCTTGATTTACATGAGCAAGGGTTAGGAAAACTATATCACCAATACCCTGAACAATTTGCCTATAAAGTAGGTAGTGTATGTAATAAGGACGATGTAGAGCAAGCATTTGTAGCTGCAATTTCAAAATTTAAGCAGGTAGATATTTTATTAAATACCGCGGGCGTTTTAGATGGTTTTGCAAAAACACTGGATACAGATGAGGCGCTTTGGGATAAAATTATGAATACCAATGTTAAGGGTACTTTTTTTGTAACGAATACGGTATTACCTCATATGGTAAAACGAAAATCAGGCGTCATTGTTAATATGGCATCTATTGCAGGACTTGTTGCTGGCGGTGGTGGTGCAGCGTATACAGCATCTAAACATGCGATTGTCGGCTATACGAAACAGTTGGACTTAGATTATTGTCGTGAAGGAATTCGCGCCAATGCCATTGCACCTGGGGCCATTCAAACACCGATGAATAAGGCGGATTTTGAAGGTGATGGAGAAATGGCTAAATGGGTCGCTAATGAAACGCCTGCTGGACGCTGGGCACAACCACATGAAGTAGCGAATTTAACACTTTACTTAGCAAGTGCGGCTGCTGATTATATTCATGGAGCTATTATGCCAATCGATGGTGGCTGGCTAACGAAATAAGATTGTTCAATCGTAAATTCTTCTGATATAATACGCAAGTAAGCAAAATCTGCTTGCACTACGGCACTTCAGATAGGGCGAAAAGCTCTCTTCCTTTGGCCGTAGTTATTACTAAAATAGCGGATGTGCTATTTTACAAAGGAGAATAAAATTGAATACATCTATTGTAAAAGATTCAAGCCGTACTTCTGTAAGCGAGCTTACAAAGATGGCACTTGTTGCAGCTTTATATGTGGCTGTAACTGTTTTATTGTCAGTCATCAGTTTTGGGGCAGTTCAATTACGTCTATCGGAGATGTTTAACTACCTGGCCCTCTACAACAAACGCTATGTAGTAGCCGTGACTCTAGGAGTAGTACTCGCTAATTTCATGTCACCAACGTGGATATTAGATGTACCCATTGGTGGAATTGCAACATTCCTCGTTTTAGTACTTTGCCGAAGAGTAACGAAAAATATAACAAATGATCTTGTGAAAATGGTTATAACTGCATTGATTTTTGCTATATCAATGTTCACCGTTGCAGGACAATTAACAATTCTCTATGATCTTCCGTTTTGGGCAACATGGTTTACGGTTGGAATCGGAGAGCTATTGTCAATGACTGTTGGTGGTATGACTATTTATTTATTAAATAAAAAAATAGATTTATCGAAATAGTTTAATGCATAAAAAAGCGAGTCTCTTTTATGAAGTAAGGGTGCTCAGTTTTGACCACAATTTTACCTAGTACACCTTGGGTAAGTTCATCAGCTCAAATACTTCAGCCTGAATCAGACAATATAAACCTCATCGCCCGGATTCTTACTGGTATATCCCAACACAAGATCCGGGCGATGATTCTTTTCGAAGAGGATCACGACTCCCAGTTCTTTAGCAATATTCCACAGCCGTTCATTAAACACTTTTGGACCCCGCGCCTCCACAAATTGTATTTTACTCATCACTAAACTACCTTTTTCATAAATCTATGTCTACATTTCCCTAGATTTTAGTACTATTGTTTGTCTTATTATTGTCCATCAACTGATTATCTAAGTCAGTATAGACCAGACATTCCTAGAAACAGTCGGAGGGCACATGAGCTGTGCACAACAAGAAGGGACTCCTCTGATGGCCCATGAAGCACCACCTGAGGAGTCCCTTTTTGTGAAAAAGTATTGCTTATCTCTTAAGATTGAGTGTCAGATGGGGCAGGCTTTACCTCTTCTGGCGGAGTATTATCTTTTTTAGCCTGAAGTTTGAACTGAGGAGACGGTTCAGATAATATATTATAATTATCTCCCATTTTGGCTAAGGTCATTACTACGGCATGATAATAAGTAGACGTATTGATTTCTTTACCGTATACATCATTTATTAAGTCTAATGAATATTCACTGATTGTATTTATGTTCAACGGGATTGAAGTGTAATTCTCTAAATTGACTGTATTCGCAAAAGAAACCTTGAAATCTACTACTTTATCTGTAGGAACCAAGAATACTCGATATCCTGTTACGTTATTTTCATTGCTTCCTTTATTAAAGCTAATCCGGATATCTTTATATGTGCCAGTATTCCCCACGTTTGAGAGTCTTACTTTAGTTACCGCTTCTACTGCGGCAGAATTGGTTAACGTAATTTCATTCGAAACACCAGACAATGCAAATGTGCCGGTTGCACTGTTTCCAACTGACAATACGTAGACGTTATACGACGTACCATTAGTGATAGAATTCCCATCTATATCTGTTGCCTTAATGTCAAGAACCCGGTTAGTACTGCTGCCAGAAGTTCTTACGGCTGTATAATTTGAAGTCTGAATGTTGCTTGCTATTGAAGCATTGAAAGGTTTATTTTTAGGAACAACCATAATTCGATATTCACTTATATTCGATGCATCAGATGCATGATTGAACGATACCCGTAAATCACGGCCATCTCCAAAATCACTCACATCACTTGCAGTAACATTGCTGACCGCTTGAACTGCTTTGTTCTTAGTAAGCGTAATCACCGACGAATCAGAAGATAAAGCATTGACGCTTGAAGAATTTCCATTCGCTACAGTTAGTACATAGATACGGTAGCTTGTGTTCTCCGTAATGTAATTACCGCGAACATCTCGAGCCCTATCTAATGTTCTAGTTAACGACTTGTTTCCGCCTTTGCTCTCTGTGATGTAATAAGAGCTGCTATTGGCTTGTGATAAGTTGAAGCTGCTGTAATAAGCTGTCGGTACGACAAAAATCCGATAGTGATTGACATTTGTTTCATCGGAAGGCTTCGTGAACGTTACCTGCAAATCACTACCATCCCCATAATCATTTACATCAGCAACATTTAGATTGGTTACAGGCTGCACATTGATGTTCTTACCGAGCGTAATCGTAGACGTTGGCGAGGACAGCGCATTGCTGCCGGAATAATTGCCATAGCCTACCGAGAGAACATAGACACGGTAGCTAGTTCTATCCGTGATATAATTGCCGCGAACATCCCGAGCATTTCCCGAGAGCGTCATCCCGTAATTGTTATTTCCTGACTTGTTCACAGTTGTATAATTACTGCTGGATACATTATTAGCATCCGACAGACTGAAGCTACTGTAATAAGTTGTTGGCACAACCATGATGCGATAGTGACTAATATTAGACTCATCTGCCGCTTTAGTGAAAGATACATTGAGATCACGACCGTCGCCATAATCATATACATCGCTGGCGTTGAGATTCGATACTGCACCTACATTGCTACTATATAGCGTAATCGTATTGGAAGCCGATGATAATACGTTTTTCCCTGAGTTTTTAGCTACGGCCATAACGAATACACGATAGCTGACCCCATTCTGAATGGCATAACCGTCTGTATCTCGAGTCCCTGAAGAGAGTACTTGAGAAATATTGTAGCCCGTCTTGTTCACTTGTGTGTAATTAGAGCTGGACAGACTGTTCGCCTTGGTCAATGAAAAGTTCGAATAGTTGTTTGCTCTTACAACAAAGATCCGGTATGCGCTAATGTTAGACTCATCGGATACTTTGTTGAAGCTCACTCTCAGATCGCGTCCATCTCCATAGTCGTTGACATCATCAACTTGAGTAATAACAGGAGTAGCCGCTGTATTTGGACGTAGTGTTACGGATAAAGAAGGGAATGACAGCATATTAACAGCTGAATCAGTGCTGCTAACTAACAAGACGAATGCTGTATAAGGTACGCCGTTCTTAATGAAATCACCGGCAGAATCACGTGCTGAGGAAGACAGAGTTCCTGTCACCGTACCGCCGTTGCTTCCCGATTTATTCATTGTCGTATAGTAGCTACTGGATAAATTATTCGCAGTAGTAAGACCGAAATTGTCAGCGTCTTTACTCTTTACGATAATTACACGGTAACTCGAAACATTGTTGTCATTCTTCGGACGAGTGAAGCTAATCGAGAGATCGCGTCCGTCGCCGAAATCGCTAATATCGCTAATTTTCAAATTTGTTATTTCTACGATTGGAGACATGCTCGTTAAGGTAATCTTCTGAGAAGATTTCGATAATACGCTGGAATAAGAACCTTTTCCAACTGCAAGTACATACGCTACATAAGGCTGGTCATTTCTAATATAGTCACCGTCCACATCCCGCGAACTTTGATTTAATACGATAGAACGATCCGAGCCGGCAGGTGATACTTTCGTATAATTTGAAGCGGAGACCTTCAGGGCCGACGCCTGATTCAAGCTTTTTGAAGCCTTCACAACGAGAACCCGGTAATGATCCACAAGTGATTCAGTAGACGAATGGGAGTAGGTAACCTCGAGGTCACGCCCATCTCCTTGATTACCAATATCTCTAAGCGACACATGGCTCACTGGAGAAATACTGATATTGCTCGGAGTATCAGATTTAATAGATACGATCTGATTATACGAGTTCCAGTCAACTTCCTGATCAAGCGCTTCACTCACAAAGCGTACTGGTACCATTGTTCTGCCATTTATGATCTGTGCAGGTACATCAAGCGTAACGCTCTTGGCATTAATAGTAGCTACCTTCGATTTAATCTTGAGAACTACCGTTGAATCTCCTTTAATTCCTGTAACGGTTTGATTTTTTTGATCCCAATACACTCTTGCATCCAATGCCTCAAAAATTGCTCTAAGCGGTAGCATAACGCGCCCTTGAACCATCACTGGCGGTTGATCGGTCTTTAATTGAACCCCGTCTACAAAAATCGTGATGGCCTTTGCCGCTTGAGCGGTCGCTGGTTGCAGCAATAACGGTACAATAAGTATTGCTGCTAGAAATAAAGTCCATATTTTCTTCATAAATTCCACCCCTCCCGATGCCCTTATATTAATCTGGCAATGATAAATATCATTGTATAATTAGTACGCACAACAGATAAAAAAGTTTCGTATTTTTACCTAAACAAGAAAATTTAACCATGATAGTGATGTCACATCAGTCTTATTGGGCATTTTCCTATAAGAAATAATAAATGTACCTTCGTTGTGTCTTTTTCGACGTATTATTCATAGTACGAATGGAGAGGAAGTCATTTTTGTGATAATAAAACGAATCATTATGTAGGTATGATAGCTTCCTTCATAATATGGGGGTCAGGTAAACGGAGACAGATTATTGCCGTAGTGAAAGCGCTGCCTATTATCTCGGTAAAGCAGGTAGACCAGAACAATAGCAATACGACTGCAAACAAAAAGCTTGTCGCAAAGATTAGCGACAAGCATTGCCGAGGAGTACCTTTTAAAATCTGACTCGCTTTTACCGTTTTATTCCACCGTCACTGATAGCTCCTTCACAAGGAGGGAAGGGGAGCCATACCCATCTGGTAGGAAGAAAAGCTCTGAGCTAATTTCTTCGATAGCATTTAAGAAATCAAAGAAGTTTCCGGCTATTGTCAATTGCTTCACGGGTGATGCAATTTTGCCATCTTGAATATGGAAACCTTTTGCTGCGACTGAAAAATCTCCAGAAACCGTATTCGTACCAGAGTGAAGGCCAGATAATTCGGTACTAAGTACTCCTTCAGAGACTAAGGTCATTAACAAGTAAATTAATATATATTCTAATGAAGACGTTTTATGATAGGAGCGTTGGTAGGTAGGGAAGATTTTTAATGAACATCTATACGAAAATCAAATATTAATTATAATTTACTGCTTCTATCACCAAACTAATGGAAAATCAGAGGAAGGTGATGGAATGATGCAGCAATATAATGTAGGGGATATTGTTTATATTTTTTATCGTCATCCATATTTTCAAGAAGTTGCGAACATACAGGAAGCGGCAGTTGTGAATAATCCGAATCATCCAAATGAACTGGCGCTTTTTCTATTTGAGACATATTATCCGCTAACAAACGATATTCTAATATTTACAAGCGAAATGGCTGCTGAGCAAGCTTATCATCAGTATTTTCATTGATGAATCTTATATTCAAATGCTTTTCAACACGCTAATGAGAGAAAACAAATTATACTTGTTAAATAAGTTTTCTCTCTAAAGCTTATTTTAACACTAACTGTGATACATAAGGTTCAATATATCTACTATCGATTCCACTTGGTAAATTTAATAGTGAGAAATATTGCATTGTCTCTGATTCTTTATAATCAATTACTAAATCACCTTTAACATTTCTCGTATAATAGACGGCTGTAACGGAGTAGAATTCATCTCCATTAGAAACTTTAAGGTAATATTCTGGACCAGAAAAAATATCTAATAACTTCATGTCCTCTATTATCAAACCTGTTTCCTCTAACACCTCTCTTTTTGCGGTATCTTCTAAGCTTTCCCCTAATTCCATCAAACCACCTGGAAGCCCCCAACCTCCATCATATCTCTTTTGTAACAATAGCTCATTCTCATTATTTAAGATTAATACAACAGCACCTGGCAAAATAATAGGTTGGTGACCAACATATTGACGTAAAAATTTATAGTATTCCATCGTTTCACTCATTTCTAATTGAATAAATTTATCTGTCCTTGTTTTAATTACACAAATACCAGGGATTTCCTTCTTTAAATATTAATCATGCGGATCTTCATTTACACATTGTCTGTATAATCACAGTTTTGATGGTAACGCTAAGCCGAGATAGTCATTCAAAAAGGGGAGAATCTATTTGTACTCATTTCAACCGAATTGTTGGTCGGAGCATGATGAACTTAAGGTTGTTATGCTTTGTGCACCTTCAAAATTAGATGTAACAGATTTAACAATAGCTGAAAATGTAGGATGGGACGCTACTGTCAATCATGTGAAAGCAATGGAGAATTTCATGGAATTTAAGACAACGCTAGAAAATGCGAGTGTAGAGGTTATAGATTATTCGAAAGAGCTACCGAATGATATGAAAACTTTAAGTGAGCAGCTTATTAATAGGTACTTTGTACGCGATCTTGCTTGTGTTATAGGAAATAGTATTTTCCTTGGTGAGGCAGGTAGTTCACTAAGACGTCCAGAGTATCCACATGCGCACTCATTATTAGAAAAGTGGTTTCCAGAAAAAAATTTGAAAGTTAAACAACCTTCTACTGCATTAGAATGTGGAGACGTGCTCATTTTAAATAAGGATGCTGTACTTATTAATATTGGAATGAGAACAACGTTAGAGGCTGTTGAAAGTATCAAGAATCGTATCTTCCAAGAAGGATTTTCGGAAATTGCAATCATTGATTTGCCAAGACGCGCCGATACACTTCATTTAGATATGAATTGTAATGTAACGAACGCTAATCTGCTAATAGCTAAAAATTTTATGCGTTATTTTCCTGTACAAGTGTTCACGCCTCAAACAAGTCGTTTCGAAATGACCGAGCAATTTTTAAATCATCATGGCTTTGATGTCTACTGGCTTGAAAAATATAATACAATCCCTGATATCAATTTTATCAATCTTAATCCTGAAACACTGTTGATTAGTAAACAAGCAACGAAGCAGCGATGGACGAAGCATCCATTGTTGCAAAAAAAGAACTTAATAGAAATTGAAGTCACAGAACTTGAAAAAGGCGGTGGTGGCATTCGTTGCATGACATTGCCACTGTTAAGAAAGTAAGCAAAAGTCAGGAGGGTTGATCAAAATGACATCGAAAACAAGTAAAGGAAGATTGTCTTGGTGGCAGCTTTCGCTTCTCGGTATAGGTTGTACATTAGGAACAGGATTTTTTCTTGGGACAAGTATGGCCATTCATAAAAGTGGTCCTGCTGTTTTAATTCCTTTTTTGTTAGCGGCGATTGCTACGTACATTGTCTATGATGCTCTTGTTAAGATGTCAGTTGATAATCCAGATAAGGGATCATTTCGTACTTATGCAAAGCAAGCTTTTGGAAATTGGGCAGGATTTAGTAATGGTTGGATTTACTTGATTTCTGAGATGCTTATTATGGGCAGTCAATTGATGGCGCTTGGTATTTTTACAAAGCTTTGGTTTCCAATGCTTCCATTATGGGTTGCTGCATCTATTTATGCAGCACTTGGATTAGTCGTTATTCTTATGGGCATGAAAGGCTTTGAAAAATTTCAAAATATTTTTGGGGCGTTAAAGGCTGCAGCGGTTGTCATGTTTATAATAGTAGCGGTTGTAGTAATAATAAAAGGATTTAATACGGAAACTACTACACTCGATGCGCTGTATGCAAATTACGAGGAATTTTTCTCTCAAGGTGTGAAAGGAATTTGGCTCGGACTGCTATACGCCTTTTATGCATTTGGAGGAATTGAGGTTATGGGTTTAATGGTCATTGACTTAAAAAATCCTAAAGAAGCGCCGAAAGCTGGAAAAGTGATGATTATTACTATTACTGTCATTTTTATAATAGCTATTATGCTTGCCTTGGCACTTATTTCTTGGAAGGACTTTACTATTGAGGAAAGCCCATTTATTACAGCGCTTACTGGTTATCACATACCTTTTTTTGCAGATATTTTTAATGGTGTGTTAATTATTGCAGGTTTTTCAACAATGGTAGCATCTTTATACGCGGTCATAACGATTCTCATTACACTCGCAGAGGATCATGATGCTCCAGCTTCTCTGGCGAAGAAGGGGAAAATGAAGATTCCATTTCCTGCATTTCTCTTTTTAGCTAGTGGTTTAATCGTAACGATTGTTATAGGCTTCCTCATGCCAGAAAAGATATTTGAATATTTGGTTACAGCTGCAGGCTTAATGCTAATTTATAATTGGCTCTTTATATTAGTGACCTATATGAAGCTAATGGAGCTGTCAAAGTGGGAGCATGTGAAGAATGGAATAGGGATGTTACTCATTGCGGTGACAGTGTCTGGAACGTTAGGGGAAAAAACAAGCAGACTCGGTTTTTTCGTGAGCCTGCTTTTTATCATCTTAATAGGGATTGCGACTTGGATTGTAATGAAAAGGCAAAAACAAAGTAAGAAAGCTTAATGTTCTTTGTTCTGTGGAAAAATCAGAGAATTTTGCATACGTAAAAAAGGACATTTCGATGGACTATCATTATCATCGCTTAAAAAATACTGCTTCCATTCATTACTTCCTTTTTGCCCATACCATTTTAAATCAGGATGAGCAGGAATATCATCGTATTCGTTAATGCGTTGCCGAATAAGTTTCTTTAATTTTCGACCAAATGCAGTAGAGTCGTTTATTTCTTCAAATATCCAGCGTGGCTGGAATGCCATTAATAAAGTAGAGAAATGCCGACTCTTTCTTAATTTGTGTGCGGGCGTTGCACAAGACACAAAATAAGGCTCGCCGTTAAAACAAAATTCCCATTCATTATGTGATGGATCGGTTGGAATTTCCATTGGCCAATCAATATCATCGAATTTAGTTAAATTGTTTAAAACTGACCAAAATAAATTATTATAATCCGCAACTTCGAATTTATGCATATCATCGGGCGTTTTAAAGAAAATGGTATGTGTTGTATAGTTGCCGAATGTTTGACAGTGCTTATTGTATTCCTTTAAGCAAAGTGCTAATGTCCTTATCGATTGTTCCTCTCGTGGATCTCCGATAAAACTGTAGCGAAGATGGTTCGATAAGAAACCTTTTCTAGCTGGAATACAGGGAAACGAATTTGCTTCATCTGCAACTATGGCAGCGAAGTCGGTATATGCTGTCTGTTGCCATAATGGAAGTGTTTCAAAATGTTCTTCTATCCACTTCTTGTCTAACACTGCTACTTCCACTTGAGTCTCCTCCTTCTATACATCTTTATATTATTAAATAAAGTGCAGATGAGTGACGATGTATTTGCAAACTAAATAGGCTCATTACCATAATGTGTGGTTGATTTCTGTTCCGACTGAGCGCTTTTCCGCTGCTGCTTCGCTTTCGCACAGAGCAAAGCTTCCTGAGGACGTCCGATGAGCGCCCTGCTACTCCAATCAACCTTCGTTTTTTAACAAATATCATTCTCTATTTTTGGTAAAAAGTAAATAAACGGTCTCGATTTTATTTATCATAAAAAACATGATTAATGATATGATATAGTCCTAATATTTCAATTGTTTAACGTGAAGATTATTTACTAAGTGTTATAAATTAAGAAGTTGAAAAGAATCCAAGAAAGGGTGGTCAGGCATTTGATTTCAACTAATATAAAATTAACAAATCGTATGTTAAGGATTATAAAGAATGCAGAAGAAGAAGCTTCCTCCTCACAACAAAAATTGTTACGACCTATTTATTTCCTGCTTGCTTGTTTCAAAGAAAAAGAGGGAGCACTTGGTGAATTAGTATTAAAATGCACTATGGATGAAGCGTCTTTAAGAAAATTGGTGAATGAATTTGATCAAAAACCAGAAATGAAAGCTACAAGCCATAGCTTATTTTCTGTTCCAATATCAAATGATGTTTTAACAGTATTGGAACAAGCAATTTGCTATATGCAAAACTATAACCAAGTTTATTTAAATGAAGGTCACTTTCTTAAAGCACTTATAAAGACGAAAATGCTTGAGGAATTCGTTTCAGAAGAGGATACAAAACTGATTTTAAAGCTTGCTACGACTTCGCGGGATATGGTTACTCATCTTCGCCATTACAATTTCCCTGATGCGATTTCTACTAATATTCGTAGAGTCAATCGAGATGATAAGAACAAGCTCATTCATTTTGTAGAAAGTCATTTTTCTCAAGAGTGGTCAGAAACGATTAAGCGTGCATTTTTAAATACTACACCTCCCATATATGTAGCTTTTGATAATAAGGGAGATCTTGTCGGATTTGCTGGATTTGACATTTATCAAAATAAAAAATGTTATTTTGGCCCAATGGGTGTAGCAAAAACTAATCGAGTGAAGGGGATAGGATATTCCCTCCTCCATTATTGTTTAAAAGATATGAATGAGATGGGATATGAATATGCAATTATCGGAGGAGCGGGGCCAATCGAGTTTTATGAAAACGCTTGTCATGCTGTTGTCATTCCTGCTCCCAATTTTTAAGGAGATAAGAGATGAATATAGTTCAAGCAAGCACTATTTCTCCAGCTATTAGAAAACTACTTTCATTTGCAACTTCGGATAAAAAAGTTCAACAAGAGTATGAAAAATATATACTTTTATCGAATAGGACTTTATATAGCTTCGTAGTTGAGGGTGAAATAGTCGGTTGTATTGGGATAGAACATATCAGTTTATCAGAGTGTGAGATTAAACATATCGCCGTTTTAGTTGATCAAAGAGAAAAAGGTATTGGCAGTAAAATGATAAATTTTATGGCATGTAAGTACTCATCAATTGTTGCTGAAACGGATTATGAGGCTGTAGATTTTTATCGTCGCTATGGTTTTTTCATAACTAGCCTTGGGGAGAAATACCCTGGTGTGGAACGCTTTCTATGTCAATATAATAAATAATGAAAAAACCTGCAATGCTTGTCTTATAGTGAAAAGCAATGCAGGTTCTTTTTATAATTTTGGATTAAAGACCTTTTCGTCAAGAATGTTTAATGCATGATGAATATCCTCTAAATCATTTGTAGATGCATGTTGAATAAGTTGATGAAAGCGTTCTTCAATACAGGCGAATGCTTCCTCCATTATTTTTTCTCCATCCTCTGTAAGGCAAATATAGTGCTTTCTTCGATCCTCAGTATCGCTAATTTTTTCAATAAACTTTCTTTCCTGTAGTTTTCGTAATTCACGACTTGTATTAGGTAAGGACATATGCAGACAATCACTAATTTCAGTAGGTGTAACTGGCTGGCTTACTTTTATATATTCTAAAATTTTATATTGTACAGGTGTAATATTATCGATTTTAACGTTTTGAGTTAGTTCGTGCGTTACTTGGTGTACCGCTGCTGTAAATGCCACGAACTGATGAAATAATTGTTTTTTGTCCAAATGGGTTCACCTCTTACTGACAAGATAACAAAAAACTTATCTTAAAACAATTATCATTTGACAACTAAAATTAAATAGTTTACTATTTTGTTATCAAATGATAACTAATGGAGGCGCTTAATGAATACATTAATTATTTATACATATCCCAATCATAAAAGTTTGAATTATGCTTTTTTGCAGGAGGTTATTAAGGGTTGTCATGACAATCCTTCCATAAAGGAGACTCAAGTTTTAGATTTATACGAGGAACAATTTAACCCGATTTTAGAATTTCATGAACATAAACGTCGTCGTGATATGTTTCGTGATACAAAGCTTGAGAAATATCGTGAACAAATTAAGTGGGCTGATAAAATCATTTTTGTTTATCCGATATGGTGGGGAAGACCACCTGCAATGCTGTTAGGTTATATTGATCAATTGTTTGCGGCCAATTTTGCTTATAAAGATAAAAAGGGGCTATTTCCTGAGGGGCTTTTAAAGGGAAAATCAGTAGTGTGTATTTCAACAATGAAGGGGCCAACAAAATATCCACTCCTATGGCTGAATAATGCGCATAAAATATTAATGAAAAGAGCGTTATTTAATTTTGTTGGCATTAAACAAGTGAAGTTTTTTGAGTTTGGCAATATGGAAAGTAAGAAGGGGAGACAAAGAAAAAAACTCGAAAAAGTTTATCAATATTTTAGAAAAGTAGCTTACTAGTGCATCTGCCTAATAGACTCGTGCAAACGAAGTAGGAATCTCCTATTCGTTTGCACGAGTCATATTAATTTCTAGTGGCAGTGTTACAAAAAATGTTGTGAATTCAGCAAGCTTGCTTTCAACAGTAATTGTACCGTTATGCATATCGACGATTTTCTTGACAATAGATAGTCCTAAGCCACTTCCACCATTCTCAGCTGTCCTCGATTGATCCGCCTTATAAAATCGTTCGAATATATGATTTTGTTGTTCTTCTGTTAAACCAATTCCATTATCATGAATGGCAATAGTAATCGTATCTATTTGCTTCGTCATAGATATTGTAATAATGCCAGCAGCTGGCGTGAATTTAATGCTGTTGCTTAATAAATTCATCCATACTTGATTCATTAAGTCCTCATCCGCCATTATCGAAATGTTTTCAAGTTGAAGATCCATGTCGATATTTTTAGCTAGCCAATTTGGCTCTAGCGTTAATACGACGTTGCGCAGTTGCTTATCGAGCCGGTAATGACTTGGCTCGAAGGGGTGATGTTGTGATTCTAATGAAGTAAGCTTTAGTAAATTGTCACTTATTTTTGATAGTCGATTACTTTCCATCTCAATGATTGCTAAATAATGCTGTCGCTTATCCTCTGGTAGGTCAATGTTTTTCAATGCTTTAGCAAAGCCATTAATAGAAGTTAGAGGTGACTGAATTTCATGCGATACATTCGAGATAAATTCTTGGCGCATTCTTTCCATTTCACCTAACTCAACCGCCATATGGTTGATGCCATGTATTAATTGACCAAATTGATCTTCGTCATCTGCTTTAAGATCTAATTTGACAGTAAAATCGCCTTTAGCAATACGACTTAATGCATCTACAATCGTATTCCAATAGTTCCGTTGTTTTTTTAGCCCAATTAAAAAGGTGATGATAACAGTGCAAGCAAAAAGAACAAAAACACCGACTACGGTCCATAATTGGAGCAAGAAACCTTGTGGATGCTTGCCTAACCAATCATAAATCCAGGACGTTATGTGGTAGGAAATAAAAGCAAATACGATGCTAATGGTAAGAAGAAGCATTAAAATTAAAAAAAGCTTTAAACTATTTTTTAATCTTTTCATGAAACAAGTTCCAATCGATAGCCTAGGCCTCTAATTGTACGAATAACAAATCCACTTGTATCTTGTGGGAAACGTTGACGAAGTCTTTTAATGTGAACATCAACAGTACGTTCATCACCTTCATAATCATAACCCCAAATTTCTTCGATTAACTGTTCACGGGAAAAGGTTTTTCCAGCATAGCTTGCTAATGTAAATAATAGTTCAAATTCCTTTAAACGAAGTGTTAAAGATTTACCGTTATACAAGACTTCATGTGTATTACGATTTAACTTAATATTGCCGGCCTCCACAAGTTGAGAAAGGGAGATTTGGTATCTTTTAAGTATTGATTTCACACGAACAATCAGCTCTGCTGGCTCAAATGGTTTAACAAGATAATCATCTGTTCCAAGATTAAAACCTTTTACTTTTTGTGAAGTTTCTCCCTTTGCAGTTAACATCAAAATCGGTAGATTATCATTAAATGAACGTATTTCTTCGCATAATTCCCAGCCATCCATATTTGGCATCATAATATCCATAATAATCATATCCACCTTATCAGAATCCAATTTGGACAGTGCATCCACACCGTCCGTAGCTTCAATTACTTCTAAACCTTCATTTTGTAAAAATATCTTTATCAATTCTCGAATATGGGCGTCATCATCTACAACTAATAATTTTGTCATGCTAACAAATCCCTTCATTAATCCTCTTTAATACGTAATTGTTGTTTGGCAAACTCTCGGTACATATCATGCGTCTCAAATAAAGTCTCATGTGTGCCACTGCCTGTAATATGTCCTTTCTCTACAAAAAGGATTTGGTCTGCATCTACTACTGTTGAAAGGCGGTGTGCAATGACAAGCGTTGTTCTACCTTGCATTAAATTATCCAATGCTTTTTGAACATAGATTTCCGAATTACTATCTAGACTAGATGTTGCTTCATCTAGCATTAATATTTGAGGGTCGCGTAAAAGTGCTCTGGCGATCGAAATTCGTTGTCGTTGACCGCCAGAAAGCTTAATGCCGCGTTCTCCAACTTCTGTATCGAATTGTTCTGGTAGTTCATTAATAAATTGATCAGCATAGGCCATTTTGGCAACTTTTTCAAGCTCTTCATCCTGCACCTCTCTGTCAATACCGTAGCAAATATTTTCGCGAATCGTACCTGACAGCAGTGCACTCTCCTGAGCAACATAACCGATTTGGCTTCTCCAAGAATGTAGGGAGTACGTGTTGATAGTGGTTTCTCCGAGTGTAATACTTCCGTTAGTAGGTTGATAATATCTTTCTAACAGAGAAAATGTTGTTGTTTTTCCTCCACCACTAGGCCCGACGATAGCCGTAACTTTACCAGGTTCAATTGTAAAATTAATATTCGATAAAATCAGTTCTTCTCCATAAGCAAAGTCAACGTTTTTTACATAAATCGGCTGATTTACTTTTTCTAATGTTTTTCCTTCGAAAATATTCTCTTCTTCATGCTCAAGTAAAGCACTGATTCGCTCTGTAGCACCCATTGCTTTTTGAAGCTGTGTAAAGAACATCGTTAATTGAGTCATCGGCATAATAATTTGGATTAAATATAAAATAAATGCTACCATGTCGCCAGCTGTAAGTTCTCCTGAAGAAACTCGTACACCACCATAACCAATAATGGCTACAAGGACTGACATTAATACAAACGAAATTAATGGTGAAATAAGTGCATGGATTTTTGCTTCTTTTAAGCCAAACGTAAAGAGGTTTGTAATGCCCTTTTTGCCACGCTCATATTCAATATTTTCGGCATTTGAAGCTTTTACTAATCGTGTTTCAGGTAAAACTTGATTGAGCACCGACGTAAATTTTGCTGTCTCATCTTGCATTCCTTTTGAAATGACAAACATACGTCTTCCTAGAAGCATTAAAATAACCATAGCAAGCGGAACAGCAATTAGCATCACTAATGTCATTTTCCAATCTAAGATTAATAGAATGATGATGGAGCCAATAATGGAAATAACACCAGATAAACAGTTTGCAAGGTGTTCTGTAATAAGCTCCTTAACGACAGCTGTGTCATTCGTAACACGACTTAATGTTTCACCTGTATCGTTCTCATCATAATAAGGGATAGGTAAATGAAGAAGCTTTCTCCAAAGTTGATCGCGTAATTTCGCGACAACATGATGTCCGACACGATTTAAATAATAGATTGAAAGTCCACTCGCGATAGCTTGCGCGATAAAAGCAATGCCTAATATAATAATTTGCCAATAATCAAGTGATTCTAATGAAAAGCCATCGACTAATTTTTTTGTGAATAACGGAACGATAAAGCCAACGCCTGTAGTCGCTAAGCTCATAATTAATGAAATAATTAAAAGCCACATCGGTGGCTCAGCCTGTCTGACTAAGCGAACAAAGCGTCGCCAATCCTTCGTTTTAGTAGTATCTTTTAATGTCTCTTGCAACGTTAAAATCTCCCTTCAATTTCTTCAACTAAAATATGAATCCTTTATGTTTCTTACTATAACATGACTTTATGAACTGAATATGAAATGAGGTGGGATAATAAGGAAAAAGGTTACTCAAAATTCTGAGTAACCTTTTGTGTGTTCATGATGTACTTATAAGAGCATTTTAAAACACTCATTTTATTAAACTATTAACCAGTAAAATCCTCCTTATAGTTACTAAGAAATATAAGCAGTATTCACCCCGCACTAACTCCCCTTAAATGATTAAGTGTCACTTTATCCCGCATTAACGGGCAGTAGGACTCCCCTATTAAAGTTCAGCGCAAGATAAGAAGTAAGATATAAGATAAACTGCCCGTAAAAGCCCGATTGGTGAAGACTAATAATCAGTGGGGGGAAAGAAACCCCACTGATTAAGTTTCACTTTATTTGCTGGTGCTTCTGATTACCAATTTTAATCTGAATGAGGATCATGGCAATGACGATGACCAACATACCAATAGTTGCGGCTGTAAAACTGCCTGTATAATCTCGGACAAGACCAACAAAAAATGGGCCAAGTGCGGCAAAAATGAAGCCGACCGATTGAGTCATAGCTGCTAAAATACTTGCTTCCTTAATGTTTTTGGCTTCATCAATTGGTAATGTTAATCCTAATGAGAATAAGCCACCTGCACCTATGCCAATGAAAAGACTACTGAGCCAAGGGTTTACGGAAAATAGAAGCATGGATAGACCGATTAATTCTAACAATGAACAACCCACTAACCATACAGCTCTATGTTGAAAACGATTATTTAAAATCGGTACAAAAAAAGTTGCAGGCATTTGGGCAACCGTTAATAGTGTCAACATCATGCCAGCCTGTTGTTTACTATAACCCATATCTTCTACTATAGGTGGCAACCAGGCCATGATTGTATAAAACATGAAAGCCATTAAGCCAAAAAAAGCAGTTAATAACCAAGCTTTTTGATCTGTAAAAAGTTTCTTTAAATTATTATCAGAACCTGAAGCGTCTGAGCCAGTGTTAGTGAATGGCTCTTTCTCAATTGGTTTCCACCAAAAGAAAACAGCGATGATAGCAAGAATAGCCCATGATGCAGCAGATGCTTGCCATGTATGAAAAAGGGCGCTTAAAGGTAAGGAAAGCCCTGAGCCAAGTGAAGCTCCTACAACTAATGCTAACGAATAAATACCAACAATACGAGAAGGATTCGTGAAATTTTGTTTAATAAAGCCTGATAGTAAAGGCCCTGCAATAGCGATACCAATACCAGCAAGAAAGGCTGTTAGTAGCATCACCCATGCAGAGTAGGCAAAAAACCTTGCAGCTGTTGCCAGCCCAATAAGAATAAGTGAGTAAGCAATGGCTCGTTCGATGCTAAAGCGATTGGCAAGTTTTATTGCAAATGGTGCAAATAAGCCCATACATAGTACTGCTAGTGATGTTAATAAACTTGCAGTAGCGGCGCTCATTTGTAATGACTCTCGTATGGTTCCTAACAAAGGCGAAACGGAAGTTATCACGGGTCTTAGATTAAAGGAAGCTAAAATAATAGCGATAATTGGTATAATCGTTCGTTTTACATTCATTCTCTTTCAACTCCATCTATAGCTAATAATAATTACAAATTGAAGTCTATAACAATACAAATGATTGAACAATACTATTATTACTATTATGATGATAGCTACAAACTATGATAGGTAGTGATATAGTGGAAATTCGTCATCTTCATTATTTTATGGCTGTTTGTGAGGAGTTACATTTTACAAAAGCAGCTGAAAAACTTGGTATTTCCCAGCCGACTCTAAGTCAACAAATTCGCGTACTTGAAGACGAGGTTGGTATGCCGCTGTTTGATCGGATTGGCAAAAAAATTGTACTCACTGAGGCAGGCTCAATGCTATTAATTTATGGAACAGAAATATTAGATACGTTGCAAAATGTCAAAGACGCCATTAAAGATTTACAGGATATGAAAAGTGGTCATATACGAATAGGAATTATGCCATCTGATCTAGACTATCGAATTACACAGCTTGTCATCGATTTTCACCAAAAGTTTCCTAAAGTTAAATTAAAGATTATGTCGTCCATCGAAATTGTGCGACAAGTTCTTGAAAATGAAGTTGATATTGGCATTGGTATTAACGTCCTACCAAATGACCGACTCGTTACGATTCCTTTATGTAGGGAGCAGTACGTGCTAACTGTATCGAAAGAGCATCCAATGGCAAATCGAGAAAGCATAGATATAGCAGAGTTGAAAAATCTACCAGTGATAATGTATCCAGAAGGTTTTTTTGGGCGTGAAATTGTGGAGGACACTGTAAAAAAACATGGTTTTCAATTAAATTCTGTGCTAGAGACATCTTCAGTTACGTCGATTATTAATCTTGTTAAAGCGAATATAGGTGCAACTGTACAGCCCTATCCGTTAATAATAGAGATGAATGATCCTACCTTGCATATCATACACATTCAGGACGACGCACCAAGCCGTAGTTTATCGATTATTTATCGAGTAGATCGTTATGTAAGTCAAGCAACAAAAGCTTTAATTGAACAAATTGAAGTTTATTTCCAAGGCTAGTCCGAAAGTGGGCTAGCTTTTTCTATTGTTTTGAATAGTGAATGCTCTAGGAAAATGAAAAATAAATAAAAAATGTGTTCCTTTTTTTGGATAGGTACCATATTATACTATAAACCGACAGTCGGTCTATTAATATAAACATCTCTTGCTTTTCATAAAATAGTCACCATGTTGACATTTTAAAAGTCGTTACGTATTATTTAGTAAACATGATGACTAAATAGAGAGGTGTTCCATATGGATTTAAATCAATTATTAAAAGAATTACATTTCATGCAGCAAAGTTATGCGACATTGTTTTCAGTAGTCAATAAAGTTCAAATAAAAGGAGATGAATATTTAGATATATTAACTTCGAGACAGCATATGGCTCTTATTGCCATTGCCCATTTACCAGTAGAAAATACAACACTTGTAAATATCGCTAAAAAGCTTGGTACAACTAAGCAGACTGCGAATAAGTTAATAACGAGTCTTGCGAAAAAAGGATATGTCCAAACGATACCAAGTAAATTAGATAAAAGAGCCATCAATGTCGAGATTCCTTCAGAGGGAAAAATAGCATTAATTGCTTGTTCGGAAAAATCTACTTACTTTTTAGCAGATATCTTTAAAGACTTTACAACTGAGGAAATTGAAACATTGTGGAAGCTATTGCAAAAGCTATATCGTTTTGATGGTGAGGAACTTGATGGATATGAAAAAACAGTAAATATGGAGGTAGAGGAACCAGAACAGATTTCGGACTTCCAAGAGAGAGTATTAGCGGAGTTATTCAAACGACGATATGGAGATGAAGAACGCCATGATTAAAGGAGACACATCATTTTTTTATACTCAAAAAACAAAAGATGCTGAGCAAAAGTTAAAAGAAAAAATCCCACTTATGAAACGGAAAATAAAGAAATCTGCGTATGACATTAAGGAAAAACTTCGTCGGAATTCAAAAATTAGTCGTACTGGAAATTATGTCTCCATTATTACGGGGATCTTATTACTAATAATGTCTTGGAGTTCGCAAATTGAGTGGCTCATTTGGTTAAGTTCGATAAGTATTGTTAGTAATGTCTTTCTTCTTACAATACAAAACTATTCTACACTTTCAAAAAGGTCATGAATGTTAAAGAAGGGGGTCTAATGAATGGAATCACAGATAAAAAGAAAAAGCTTTTCAAAAGATTTTAACCTGATGGTGATTGGGCAAATTATTTCTATTTTAGGTTCTGCACTTTTAAGGTTTGCCTTATCACTTTATGTATTGGATATTACAGGACGTGCAGATCTTTTTGCAGTACTGTTTGCGATATCAAGCGTTCCAATATTATTAGCACCGCTTGGAGGAGCCATTGCTGACAGGTTCAATCGACGCAATTTAATGGTGATATTCGATTTTGCGAGTAGCATAATTGTGTTTGTTTTCTTTGCAATGCTAGCGATTGGTAATAGTTCTGTTTTGCTTATTGGTGTTGTGATGGTACTGCTTTCCCTTGTTAGTGCTATGTATGCACCTGCAGTGATGGCCAGTATTCCGGTTCTTGTAGAAGAGGAAAAGCTTGAGCAAGCTAATGGAATTGTTAATGGTATTCAAGCATTGTCTAATGTAGCTGCTCCTGTATTAGGTGGAATACTATACGGTTTGATTGGCTTAAAAGTGCTAGTTGTGGTGAGTGGTGTGTTCTTTTTCCTTTCGGCCATATTAGAGATGTTTATTCATATTCCATTTATGCAACGAAAGCAGAACGGTCATATTATTCCGACGCTGGTAAATGATTTAAAAGAGGGCTTTAGTTATGTTGTGAAGCAATCTTTTATCTTCAAATGTATGATTTTAGCGGCATTATTAAATTTATTATTAACACCGCTGTTTGTCGTAGGTGTACCGATTATTCTCCGTGTTACAATGCAAAGTAGTGATACATTGTACGGAGTAGGGATGGGGTTAATCGATTTTGCTACGATCTTAGGAGCTTTATCTATGGGGTATTTTGCAAAAAAAATGGGTATCACTAATTTGTATAGTTGGATTTTCATTACTGCTTTATTGATTGTCCCGATGGCTGTAGCCGTTACGCCTCTCCTGCTGAATATGGGCTATTATCCATCTTATATTTTATTTGTTTTGAGCGCACTTTTAATCGCTATGATTATGACAATCATCTCCATCTATGTTATTACGCTTGTACAAAAAGAAACCCCAAATGAAAACTTAGGGAAGGTCATGGCTATTATCATTGCCATTTCACAATGTATGGCACCAATTGGGCAAATAGTGTATGGCTTATTATTCGAAGCATTTAGTGTTAAAGTCTATGTTCCTATTTTAATGATATGTATTGCCATGGTAGTGATGGCAATTGCCACAAAAAGGATTTTGCGATTTGAAAAGAGCGAGGCAGCAAATTGATTCTCGCTATCCACCTTTTCTTTGAGATTTTTAATATGTATTCCTTATTAAGGAGCTTCACTTGAACAAGCGATTAATGATATAGGGGAGCAAATAAAGGGCATTGATGAATAAAAAAACCGCAGTAAAATCAAATTTATAAATCTTGATTTACTGCGGTTTTATTTTGTACAATTCTTACTAAAAAAATAGTTTTCGACTTATGCCCCGGCTTTAGATTTGCAGCATTAAAACCATCTTCTCCGATGCCTAGGTGATATTCTTTGTAGTGTTTGGAACTCAGCAGACGAGTGGGGTGGCTGAGGGATACGTTCAATATTAGAAACTTTATGATGTTCTGAGTGTTCTTTTTTTGAAAAAATGATATTTTTAGTATTGTTCAAAAATGGTGTAGATAGCTGATTATATTCCACATGGTCTTCTATATAAGCTGATTCAGTAGAGTGAGTAATATTTTGAGTACTAGTTAAGAAAGGAATAGTTTGCGGATTAAATTCGATATCGTCTTCTAAATATGTTGTTTGTAAAGAAGAGGAAGAGTTTTCTACTATTTCTTCTGTCGGAGTATTGTTTTGAATGTTATTAAGGAGCGGTACGGTGTGTTCATTATTACCTGTAACAATAGGAGAGTCGTTTTGACTTTGTACTGATGAATGCTCTATTTCATGTGGGATTTCAGCATGTGGCTGTTGCACAGGGTGAACGTCCTTCATAACGAGTATTGGTCTCATCATATCATGATCTTCATGCTCTAGGAAATGGCAATGCCACATATAGTGGCCCACATGATCTTTCCAATGCATAATAATTTTTGTCATCTTCCCAGCTTCCGCTTTTACAGTATCCTTCCAACCTTGCTCATAGTCATGGGGTTCTTCAGGTGGACCTATAAATGTAAGTTTGCCTTCATTTTGATATAGCTCCATATCGAAAGGGCGTCGTTCTAGTATTTTAAATTGAATTAAATGTAGATGAATAGGGTGATCAAACGGTGTGGCGTTAATAAAATTCCATATTTCTATACTATCAAGTGTAGGCTTTTCAGTAGCAGGGTCATGATACATACGATTATTTAATAATAACATTGGTCGACCAAAATTATCTGTTGTAGCTGTTAAGGGTAAATGTCTTTCGATATGTGCATCGTGTGCATGTAAATCCATTGATGTAGCAAGTCTTTCTGGAATTTCACTAGTATCCTCACACAGTAGAGGAAGACACACTTTAAACTGCATGATGACGCTTGTATGTTCATCAATAAAATCCTCATCAGAGTTAACTAACGTTATTTCTTGACCTTCGCATTTTGAAAAATCAACAATGACATCTGTTCGTTCTGCCGGCAATAACTCAACAGATTGAATTTCATGAGGGGCTGATAAAAAGCCTCCATCTGTTCCGATTTGTATCATATGATCTCCATTTGAAAGGCTAATGAGATAACCTCTTCTATTGGAGCCATTGAGAAAACGAAATCTATATTTACGAGGTTCGACATTTAAATAAGGCCAAACCTTCCCATTTACGACGATAGTATTACCAACAAATCCAGGTGTAATAGATGGATGTACAGGGACTGGGAATGGTGGTTCATCAGGATAGAATAGAGAGCCATCTTCATTAAACGATTTATCTTGAATTAAGATGGGATACTCATAGTCACCACAAGGTAAGTTAGAACGTTCTTCTAGTGAATCCCGAAGTAAATAAAAGCCCGCTAATCCCGCATACACATTTAAACGAGTAAGCGCCATTGCATGATCATGATACCACAGTGTTGTGCCAGGTTGATGATTAGTGTATTCGTGTATTTCTTTATTGAACTTTGGGCCTGTTTGCGCATAATCTCTTGTATACCATGCCTCGGGATGTCCGTCACTTTCCCAATCGACATTTGCGCCATGTAAATGTGTAACAGTTCTTACTTCCTGCGAATCGTTTGCCGCATGAAGTGTAAAATCGATTGGTAAAAAGTGCTTTAAGGGCAATTGATTTTTATATCTAACATAAATGCTCTTGTCTTTTTTAGCTTCAATAGTTGGTCCGGGATAAAGCCCGTTATAGCCCCATATAATTGATTTTGGGAAATCGGTGTGGAAACAATGCTCTGCTTGCATCATTTTAAGTTCATAATAATCTTTTCTTTGTTGCCCTTTATAGTATTTTGGTTTAGCGGTCACCGGTTTTGGTAGTTCATTCACAAATTTTGGTATTGTTGTTGGATCGGTAGGATTAACTTCTTTAGTCAAAACATCACGTCCCTTTATTAATTCTTAAAATTGCTAATTACCTCATAATATGGGTAAAAATAATGGGCGACAAGGACAATAATGGAGATAATTTTGCGAATAAAAAAATACTGATATTTAAGCATCAGCAGGAGTTCGATATTCCAAGCAAAGAAAGGGTGTTTGAGCAACTGTGAAAAATTTCAAAATCCAGTTGAGCAAGTAGATTGTAAGTGGTATGCGCTAAATCAGGACGCAGTGCGAACTGTGTTATATATGAATTAGCGATGGTTCAAAGCTATAATTTTACTTTCTCTTTGCAATGGTGAATAGGAATTTTTACATTAAAAAGATTACCTTTTTTTAAGGCTGAACGAAAAAGAGAAAAATTGCTACCCGAATCATTTGAAAACGGTATGTTATCAACGTACAATATATGAAATTAAGAAACACGACAGCACAAAATTGTTGTATAATGTTGTGGTATGAGGAAAGAAAGCAGGTTGACAAAAATGGAAAGCAAAATGAATGTATACGCAGTTATAAACATGCAAAAGCATCAGGCATTCGTGTTAAAGAATAAGCTAGATGTGAAACATAAGGTGAATATATGAAAAACTGGTTGATTTTCATTGCTGTCTTTATGGTTTCGTTGTCACTTGTCATTAGTATTTTAGTACTCTGGAAAGCCGAGGCTCCATTCGATTCAATTGAAGAACAGGCTGAACAGTTGGCACTTGATGCCAAAGCCCTCGCAATTGTCTCGGAGTCCTACACATATAATGGCAAACATTCGTATGTCACTGTGTTCGGGGTAGATGAATATGGTGATAAAAAAGCTGTCTTTGTTCCGACGAATCTAAAAGCTGATTCGATTAAGGATGTATATTTAAAAGATGGTATTACGGAAAAGGAAGCATTATCGGTTTTAAAAAAGGAAGGAAATGTACAAAAAGTCCTCAATGTGAAATTAGGCTATGAGGAGCCAGGTGCTGTTTGGGAAATTTCATATCTAAACGATCACGATAAGCTCAACTATGTCTATATTATGTTTAAGGACGGCGACTGGTGGAAGCGCATTACGAATTTATAAGAGGAGTAGATCCCGAATGAAAAATTTATTAGCAAACCGTGTAAAAACTTTAACACCATCTTCAACTTTAGCCATTACTGCAAAAGCGAAGGAGTTAAAAGAGCAAGGTATTGATGTTATTGGCCTAGGCGCTGGTGAACCAGACTTCAACACGCCACAAAATATTTTAAATGCTGCCATTGACTCAATGGAAAAAGGCTTAACAAAATATACACCTGCTGGCGGTCTTCCGGTACTCAAGAAAGCTATTATCGATAAACTTCAACGCGACAACAATCTTACATACAAGCCGAATGAAGTAATTGTAGGTGTTGGGGCAAAACATATTCTTTACACTTTATTCCAAGTTATTTTAAACGAGGGCGATGAAGTTATTATTCCGATTCCTTATTGGGTATCTTATCCAGAGCAAGTTAAATTAGCAGGCGGTGTACCAGTTTATGTGGAAGGCACACGTGAGCAAGGCTATAAAATTACTGCTGATCAATTAAGAGCTGCTGTGACAGATAAAACAAAAGCAGTAATTATAAACTCTCCTAGCAATCCAACAGGTATGATTTATTCCCGCGAAGAGCTAGCTGAAATTGCTGCAGTTGCAGAAGAAAAAGATATTTTAATCGTGTCAGATGAAATTTATGAAAAGCTTGTATACAATGGTATTGAGCATTTTTCAATTGCACAGCTATCTGATGCAGTGAAAGCACGTACAATCGTTGTAAACGGTGTTGCCAAATCTCACTCTATGACAGGCTGGCGTATCGGGTATGCTGCAGGGGATGCGGACATTATTAAACCAATGACTGACCTTGCATCACACTCTACTTCGAACGCAACAACAACTGCACAATATGCAACAGTGGAAGCCTATAATGGATCACAAGACGCTGTAGAAGAAATGCGTCAAGCATTCGAAGCACGTCTTGAAAAAATCTATCCACAGTTAAGTGCAATTCCTGGCTTCAACGTATTAAAACCACAAGGTGCATTCTACTTATTACCAGATGTAGCAGAAGCTATGGCTCATACTGGCTATGATTCTGTAGATGCATTCGCTGCGGATATTTTAACAGAAGCAAACGTAGCAGTGATCCCAGGTTCTGGCTTTGGTGCACCAACTACAATGCGATTATCTTATGCTACATCTTTAGACTTATTAGAAGAGGCAGTCCGTCGAATTGATACATTTGTAAAATCAAAATGGCAAGACTAATCCTTTTAACCAATTTTGGAGGATTTCTATGAAAAAAATTATGATTCAAGATATGCCAAAGCATATCGGCGAAACAATCAAGCTAGGTGCTTGGTTATCTAACAAACGTTCAAGTGGTAAAATTGCCTTTTTACAACTTCGTGATGGTTCTGGCTTTGTACAGGGCGTTGTTGTAAAAGAAGAAGTAGGCGAAGAAATTTTTGCAATTGCAAAAGGTATGTCTCAAGAAACTTCCATGTACATTACAGGTGAGGTTAAAGCTGATGAGCGTTCAAGCTTTGGTTGTGAGCTTGTTGTAACGGGTATTGAAGTACTACATGCTGCAACTGATTTTCCGATTACGCCAAAAGAGCACGGTCCTGAGTTTTTAATGGATAACCGTCACTTATGGTTACGTTCTCGTAAGCAACATGCGATCATGAAAATTCGTAATGAAATTATTCGCGCAACTTATGAGTTCCTTAACAACAAAGGCTTTACAAAAATGGATCCACCAATTTTAACGGGTTCAGCACCTGAAGGTACATCTGAGCTATTCCATACAAAATATTTTGATGAAGATGCATTCCTTTCTCAATCTGGTCAGCTTTACTTGGAAGCGGCTGCGATGGCTTTAGGTAAAGTATTCTCATTCGGTCCAACATTCCGTGCTGAAAAATCTAAAACACGTCGTCACTTAATCGAGTTTTGGATGATTGAGTTGGAAATGGCATTTGCTGAATTTGAAGAAAACTTAGAAGTACAAGAACAATACGTGGAGCATATTGTGCAATCTGTTCTGGCAAATTGCAAATTAGATTTAGAGCGACTTGGTCGTGATACGTCTAAACTTGAAAATATTAAAGCGCCATTCCCGCGTATTTCTTATGACGATGCTGTAAAATTATTGCACGAACAAGGATTTGATGATATTAAATGGGGCGATGATTTCGGTGCACCACATGAAACGGCAATTGCTAATTCATTTGACAAACCTGTATTCATCACTTGCTACCCAGTAGGCATTAAACCATTCTACATGCAACCACATCCTGACAGAGATGATGTAGTATTATGTGCAGATTTAATTGCACCTGAAGGTTATGGTGAAATCATTGGTGGTTCTGAGCGTATCCATGACTTTGATTTATTACAATCTCGTCTTGAAGAACATCATTTATCTTTAGACGCTTATGCGTGGTATTTAGAGTTACGTAAACAAGGTTCTGTACCACATTCAGGCTTCGGTCTAGGGTTAGAACGTACAGTAGCATGGATTTCTGGCACGGAGCACATTCGTGAAACAATCCCATTCCCGCGTTTACTAAACCGCTTATATCCGTAAGCTATAACTAGTTTGTTTTAGGTTTTGAAAGTGTAAAATTAAAAAAAAGTCGCGTAGTGATATGTCTACGCGGCTTTTCTACTTACGATGGAAAAGGAGTCAAGTATCATATGAGCGCAAATAATAATAGACTCCGTACATGGACTGAGCAGAGAATGATTCAAATTCCTCAGCTTTTTTTTCAGTTTTATAAGGAGTTAAAAATTGAGGATGATGAGGCATTGATTGTTATGCATTTACTTGCATTCTACACGGAGGGTAATGATTTTCCAACGCCTAATGATTTAATGAATCGTCTAACAATGCCTAGCAGTGATATTACTTCACATCTACAGCGATTAATGCAAAAGGGTTTCCTTGAAATAACAAGTGACGTCGACGCAAATGGCAAACTATATGAAAAATACTCGGTATACCCACTTTGGGAGCGTATTATGCAGATTATTGAAATGAAGGAACAGCAAAAATCAGCAGCATCACTCCGACAAGAAGAGGGTGAGATTTTTCGATTATTTGAAGAGGAAATGGGACGTCTTTTATCTCCTTTAGAACTAGAAAAAATAGGGTCTTGGTTAGATGACGATAAGCATAGTCCTGCGCTTATTAAAGAGGCGTTGAAGGAGGCTGTATTTGCTGGCAAGTTAAGTATTCGTTATATTGATCGAATACTACTGGAGTGGAAAAAGAAAAATATTACGACACCACAGGCTGCGCAGAAACAAAGCGAGCAGTTCCGTGAAAAGCAAACATTTAAAAGACCGTCAGTTCGTACAATGCAGCAAGAATCGCAGTCGACAAATAAGGTACCATTTTATAATTGGTTAGAAGAAAGAGAATAGGGGGGCTTCCGACATGTTAACAAAAAAACAATGGGAACATTGTCTAGCAGAAATGGATCGTATGTTCCCTGATGCACATTGTGAGCTGGTGCATGACAATCCGTTTGAACTTACTATTGCTACGCTATTATCTGCACAGTGTACGGATGTACTTGTAAACAAAGTAACGAAAACATTGTTTCAAAAATATAAAAAGCCTGAAGATTATTTAGCTGTACCTTTAGAGGAGCTGCAACAGGATATTCGCTCCATCGGCTTGTATCGAAATAAGGCGAAGAACATTCAAGCATTATGTCAACGACTATTAGAGGAATACGGGGGAGAAATACCAGCAAATCGTGAAGGACTAGTTACGTTGCCGGGTGTTGGTCGTAAGACGGCTAATGTCGTGTTGTCTGTAGCTTTTGATATTCCTGCACTTGCAGTGGATACACATGTGGAGCGCGTGTCTAAACGATTAGGCCTTTGTCGCTGGAAGGATTCAGTATTAGAAGTCGAAGAAACAATTATGAAAAAAACACCGATGGACAAGTGGTCGAAAACACATCATCAGCTAATTTTCTTCGGTCGTTACCATTGTAAGGCTCAAAATCCTGGCTGTCACACATGCCCTTTATTTGATGATTGTAGAGAAGGGCAAAAGCGTTTGAAAAAAGGGCTGGTGAAGGAATCGTGAATGTAGAGGCAATCGCAAAAGAAAAAATAGATGCTTGGTTTGCAGAATGGATGGAACTTGAAGCCAAAATTCATGCAGCACATGATGCAAGGAATGGTGAAGCAAAAGGATTGATGGAAGAGGCCATTGTATTGTTTGAGCGTTTAGTACAGGAAGCAGGGGATGAAGTATTACCCATTAACGGTGTCGAACGACTAAACTTTATAAAAGCAAAGCCTAGCCAATATGCTTGTTATCGTCAGCTTGATGAATTATATAAGGAAACAAAAAAACGAACAGCGCGACTACGTTTGCAGGCTACCAAAATTGATAGGAACTAAAATTGTTCCGATAAAATCATATTATGTTTCGATAAATCTTCAAAGTATTCCTATAAAAATGAGCTCATCAGCATGAGTAATAAAAGTTTTGCCGAATAATCATACTTTATTTAATCTCTAACAACAATAAAGCAGAGTAGCGTTAAGCTACTCTGCTTTATTTTATTCAGTACTACCGGTACCATCATCCGGAGCGGTTGGGTCAGTTGGCGTTGTTGGTGGCTGGCTACCATTATTGTTGCCATTGTTACCTGGCTGGGTACCGCCATTTCCCGCATTGCCGTTGTTACCATTCTCACCTGCATTGCCGTTGCCATTGCCGTTGTTGCCATTGTTATCATTTCCGTTACCATTGTGGTTACCGTTGTCCTCGGTATTGCCATTTTCGTCCGGTTCCGTTGGTTCCTCAATATCAGGTTCCTCAGGAGTATCTGGCTCTTTATCTTCTTCAGCCGTACCTGTTACTTGGAAAGTAGTTGTACCTGGTTTACTGCGTGTACCATCTACAACTGCTACGACAGAAATCGTGTAGTTGCCATCTTCCAATTTGTTGCTAACTGTTAAACCTTTGCTATCCGCTGTACCAAGAGAAATAGTCTCTCCACCTTCTTTTTTAGCGGATACTTCGAAGGTTGTTGGTAGCGGTTCATTTGAATCCGGATTAAGCATTGCATCATGCTCCCAAGAAATATTGATAGATTGACCTTCTAAATCTAGGCTTGCACTTACATTGTAAGGTGTAGAAAGCTCTGGTGCAGCATATTCATTTGAAACTTCATTAGGCTCTGAACCACGTACAAATAGCTCTGTTCGACGTAACTCATTCGGAGTAAAACTACTTGCTAATTTAAGTGGCTTTGATCCTACTTCAATTGTAGCTTCAACAACTGAATTTGGCTTTTTGAAACGTGGTGTTTCAACGTTCTCCGAAATATCTTGCATAATTTGTTTAAATAAAGTTTGCGGTAAACGACGCTCATCCCAAGTTGTAATTGGATCAAAGTGTTCTTCATAACCACTCCAAATAGCGATTGAATAGTTTGTAGTGTACCCAGCAAACCATGAATCCGGTACACTTGTATCCGGTAAATTATGCTTGCTAAAATCTGCAGCTGCGTAGTTTGTTGTACCTGTTTTACCTGCGATATCTAATCCAGGTACATTTGCGTAAGTACCTGATGCATCCGGCTTATTGCCGACAACATCACGTAACATATCTGTCACCATATAAGCTGTATAATCGCTCATTGCTACATTAGACTCTGGTGTGTAGTCTTTTGTTGTTTTACCGTCACGGTAAACGATTTTTGTAATTGAATAAGGATCAGTGTAAACACCATTATTTCCAAATGCTGCAAAGGAAGCAGCCATTTGAGTAGGAGACATTGTAATATCCCCACCACCGATCGCATCAGATTCATAAATATTTTTAGCATTAATACCTAAACGACCAATAAATTCTTTAGCTTTATCAATACCAACTTCTTGTAATGTTTTAACAGCTGGAACGTTACGTGAAGCATATAAAGCTTTACGTGCTGTTATAGCACCCATATATTTATTATCCCAGTTTGTAATCGTTTGACGCGAGTTAGTGTAGTTCATTGGTTCGTCCACAAGTGTTTGACCTGTTGACCATTTTAAATTTTCGATTGCTGGACCATAATCTATTAATGGTTTCATAGTTGAACCTGGTTGATGATGTAAGTCATATGCATAGTTCCAACCACGTTCAGCCCCGTAATTGCGTCCGCCACCGATTGCTTGAATTTGACCAGTTTTCGTATCAATGACAGCTACACCCGATTGGATTTCTTCTGTTGGGAAGTTACTTTCATCATTCATAGTATTTTCAACAATTTGCTGAGCATTAGGATCAAGTGTTGTGTAAACTTTAATACCTTCTGCCATTGCACTACCATCACCGTTATCCTCTAGTTCATTAATAACGACATCAAGGAAGGCATCGAATTTAGAGCCAGCAAATTTTTGGCGTGTCGCATCGTCAGCTAGACCAGCCTGAACGTTTACTTTCTTTGCTTCTTCCATCTCGGCTTTTGTAATTTTTTTATGTTGATACATTAATCCTAGAACGGTATTACGGCGTTTTTCCGCAAGTTCAGGATTTTTTAATGGATTGTAAGCATTTGGGCGCTGTACTAAACCTGCAAGTAATGCTTCTTCAGCTAAATCTAAATCTTTTAGTTCTTTCCCATAGAAATATTGGGCTGCTGTTCCGAAGCCATAAACACGACCTGACATCAGCATTTTGTTAAAGTACATTTCAAAAATTTCTTCTTTTGAATATTTACGTTCTAATTGGAAGGCTAACCAAGCTTCCTGCGCTTTACGTTTTAATTTTTTCTCATTTTGTAAAAATGAGTTTTTAACAACTTGCTGTGTTAATGTAGAGGCCCCTTGTGCCCCGAAGCCATCACGGAAGTTAGCGAGTATTGCTCCACCAAGGCGATAAAAATCCATACCACCGTGCTCGAAAAAGCGTACATCTTCCGTTGCAAGGATTGCATTAACCATATCCTTTGGTATATCTTCATATTTTACATATTTACGGTTTTCTGCACCAATTGTGGCAAATAATTCACCGTTTTTATCATAGAACTCAGAAGAAACGGGGTCCTTCAGTAAGTTTTCATCTAATTCAGGTGCGGTACTTGCGTAATAGGCGAATAACCCAGCACCACCAATCAAACATGCAGCCATAATTGCTACAAGTGTTAGCGTAATGCGCTTAAACCATTTTTTCTTCGATGGTTTCGGATCGCTTTTTTTATTTTTTTGAGCGAGAGCTTTTTGATGCTCACCGCGTGTTGGACGACGTTCAGTCATTCTACTATCTCCTCACTTTCAGAACCATGACTTTGTACTTCAATGAGCTGTTGGATAATCGGTAAATAATCGATACGTGGATAATAGCTTGTAGGAACTTCAAAAGCTTCCTTTTCTATAGTTGAAAAGGGAATCGATTTACGTTCACCGTTTTCCATCGCTAGCCAGGCCTTTTGTAAAACATCGTATGGCACGATAAAATATCGTTCAAAAGCCGAGAAACGAACGATAATAAAGGCCACACCATTTTGTTCCGTCACTTGCTGCATATGTGTCATTTGATGTAAGTGAATATTCTTTAGGGGAAAACTGGTCTTTGAAGCTGTTTCCTTTGCATCAAAATCAATATAACGCCCGTTCCAAACACCGTTGTAATCTGTTGTTGACGGTGTTCGAAAATAAGCCTCACGAATAACTGCAGCACTTCGTGATGGGTACTCTACTTTGACGATTTGCACGGGAACAGGTTTCTTATGAATGATAGCAAGTCGTCTTTTTACATAATAATCGTTTGCTTCATCAATTTCATCTTCTAGTGTTTTACCTCGATTACTAAAAGAAAAATCTTTTTCTTTCCCCTTTTTTACCGTTTTTTGAACAGTAGGATTGGGGGAATACAATTTCCCATTCGGATAACGAATTGTCATTTAGTTCACCCTCTATAATACTGCTATTATACAATAGTTTACCACGATTAAGTAGCAGTTCTCTACTTCCATTAATAGTCTGATTGACGCTAGATTTTTTATAGTTAAATTTACCCGCAGATGATCAATCTTTGGGCAATTTTCGCCTCTTAAAGTCGAAAAATAGCAAGTAATTTAATTAGCTCTTTCACGCGAATCGCCAAAATAACTGATGAAATTTTCAAGCGGATTTTATAGAAAACACGGTATGCCGCGCTAACTTCTCTACTTGATTCCAAGTTTCAAGACAAGAGAATTTACTAGACTAGGTCAACTAATTTTTATCGAAATACTTCTTCTTTCAGCTAACTTACGCTTATTTTGTCACGCATGAAGGTAATTTTATACATACGAGGAATACATAAATTAAAGCAAAGGAGGCGTTATTTTGAACAAGTTAAAACAATTAGTTGCGCAGTTGGATCTGGTCAATCAATTACTGTTAACAAGAGTGTCTTTGGAAAACAATGCACAGAGTATGCATTTTTTTGAACAGCTCAAATCTGTTAGCCAGAAAGTAAGCTTAGCAGAAAAGAACTGGCAAGTAAAGAATGCTTGTTCGCCTATTAGTAGTGAAAAATGATAGACTTTGGTACACTTATCTCATATGCAGTGTAAGTAACTCAATATGAGCATTTTTCATACAGTATTTGTCACCTAGAGTGATATGTTTTGATTAGACATTTACTGAAACAGGGGACTCCTTGGTCAAAGATGTGAGTGGGACGAGGGCTAAAAAGCATACGTTTTGTGATAAAGGCTTCGGGATTGTGGAACGAAAATCAATCCCGCGTTATGGTGATGAGCCAGAAATAAAGACTTCTATCTATTGTTGGGAGAAATTACTCATATAGCATAAATTATTTTGTAGATGAATTTTAAAATAGCAGGTTCGAAACTAGCTTATAATGAGATTATGCGTTTATATTAATGTAGTTCAATCTGTATTTTAAGTAGTACCAACCTAATAATAAAAATATATTTTAACGCTCATTGCCAAAAATTTTGGGAGACATTTTTTAATGTATGCCGTGGTATAAGGCTTGGAACACCTATAGAGGAACAAAGTGTGACTAATGCCCAAACGGCTTATCAAATGTCCTTAGCAAGTGCCCAGTTGGAACGGAAATCCACCCATTTTGGTGATGAGCCTTAATTGAATAAGAAGAGGTGCGAAATTTGTTATTATTACAGCAAACTTCCAAATTAATAGATGAATGTGAAAAATGTGTTTCACGCTTCTGGCAAATGCGTGAGGAGGATCGTACTCCCGACTTTTTTGAGGAGGTTAAGCCACACGCAGATATCATTCACCAACTTTTAAAAGAATGGCAACAAGAGGCGAATGAGTGGATTCAAAAAAATCGACCAAAATATATCCATACACAACAAATTACTTCAGCGGCAGAATCGATGGAGCAATTTGTTGTGCAATCCTTTTATAAGGAAACAAGTAAAAAGCGTTTTTTAGATGCGATTCATTCAACCTCATATACGTTGGAAATTTTAGAACGGGTAGTGAAGGAGACACAATCAGATGTTATCGAAAAAAAGGACCATTAGTGAACTGTTAAGCGAGTGGAGTTATGATGAGGAATTGAAGGAACGCATAGTACACTGGCAAACGCTTGAAGGGCGAGAGGCTAAGTATGCACCTTTCCCTGCAAACTTACATCCTTCACTTGTAAAGGCTCTTCAATCAAGAGGAATTGAACAACTGTATACTCATCAACGTCAGGCATTTGATTACGCAATGGAAGATGTTTCATTTACTGCTGTAACGCCAACTGCGTCTGGAAAATCATACTGCTACCATTTACCGGTACTTCAAAAAATATTAGAAGATAAAAATTCACGTGCTATTTATTTATTTCCAACGAAAGCTCTAGCGCAGGATCAAAAAAATGATTTAAATGAATTAATCGAACAAAGCGGTGAAGAAATATTAAGCTATACGTATGATGGGGATACTGCGCCAGGCATTCGTCAAAAAGTACGTAAGGCAGGGCATATTGTGATGACAAACCCGGATATGCTTCATTCGGGGATATTGCCACATCACACGAAATGGGTTTCACTATTTGAAAATTTACAGTATATCGTCATTGATGAGTTGCATACATATAAAGGTGTGTTTGGCTCACATGTTGCGCATGTTATTCGAAGGCTGAAGCGTATTTGTGAGTTTTATGGTAGTAAGCCGATTTTCATTTGTACATCAGCTACCATTAAAAATCCAAAGGAGCTGGCGGAAGCTTTAACAAATGAGAGTCATGCCTTAATTAGTGATTCTGGAGCGCCTGTTGGGAAAAAGACTTTTCTTTTTTATAACCCACCGATCGTCCATAAAACATTTGGCGTACGTCGAAGTGCTGTTTTGGAGGTGAGTGACCTCGCTAAAAGATTATATACAGCAGGTATTCAAACCATTATTTTTGCGAAAAGTCGTGTGCGAGTAGAAATGATTGTGACGTATTTAAAGGAGCTTACACGCAATAAGCTTTTAGATGAATCAGTGCGAGGTTATCGAGGTGGTTATTTACCCTCTGAGCGACGTGTTATTGAACGAGGGCTTCGCGACGGTACTATTCAAACCGTAGTGAGTACAAATGCGCTAGAATTAGGCGTCGATATTGGCCAATTACAAGCATGTATTATGACAGGGTATCCGGGAAATATCGCAAGTGCGTGGCAGCAAGCGGGTCGTGCTGGCCGTCGTCAGGACGAGGCGCTAATTATTTATGTAGCACAATCAGCCGCACTTGATCAATATGTAGTGAACCATCCACTCTTTTTACTTGGTAGTGCACCTGAGGAAGCGCGTATTTATCCTGAAAATATGTTAATTTTAATGGATCATTTGAAATGTGCAGCGTTTGAGCTACCATTTTCCACGGATGATACGTATGGTGAATATGAGATTCAGGAGTTACTTGACTATTTAGCGGAGGAAGGCGTTGTTTTTAAAACGAGTGAGAAGTGGCATTGGATGAGTGACCGTTTTCCAGCACATGATATTAGTCTTCGATCTGCTTCACAAGAAAATGTTGTGATCATTGATATGACTGTCCCTGCACAAACAAAGGTTATTGGTGAAATGGATCGTCATAGTGCGATGACATTACTACATGAAGAGGCTATTTATTTGCATCAGGGCATTCAATTTCAAGTAGAAAAGCTTGATTGGGACGAAAAGAAAGCCTTTGTACGAGAAGTAGATGTCGATTATTATACTGACGCTAATCTAGCAGTTGAGATGAAGGTGCTAGAAGAAGATCGGAGCCGAGAATATAAAGGTGGCATTATTAGCTTCGGTGATGTTGGCTTAGTCGCACAGGCAACGATATTTAAAAAAATACGCTTCGGTACACACGATAATATCGGTTCTGGTCCTATTCACTTACCACCAGATGAAATGCATACGAATTCATCGTGGCTATCACTTCATTTGTCTGAACAGTGGTCAGAGGCGGAATTGACTGAGACAATGACTGGAATAGCCTATGCAATGAATGCTTTTATTCCTTTGTTTATTCAATGTGATAGTAGTGATGTCGCTGTTGTGCCTCAAGTCAAAGCATCCCATAATGAGCTGCCAACATTTTTTGTATATGATAAGTATCCAGGCGGAATTGGCTTGAGTGAAAAGGTCTATGATCTATGGGAGGGCTTATTAACAAAAACACAGGACCATATCATAAGCTGTCCTTGTGAAGCAGGTTGTCCGTCTTGTATCGGCCCAGAAGAATCACTTGTTGATATAAAAAGCAAAGTCGTGAAACTACTTCAAATGATAAATAATAATTATTAGTTAAGTATAGAGGGCGGGAAGATATAAACTGAAATCTTCAATCCCTCTTCTTTGATTAATTTATAAATCATTTACGATTAATATGAGTCAATACCTCTCATTTCTTATCATTAACATTTGGTTTTTGCTAATTATTGTATAATCGTATGTAACCTTTCGTTCGATTAAATCTTGGATAGTTTTGAGTTGTTCCAATTTAATACGATTTTCATCCAGTCTCTCCTTTGATCATGTTCTAATGACTTATTGTTTGAAATACAATCAAAATCATTCATTTTTTAGTTAAAATGAAAGTCAAAAACCTTTTAGTTGATTTTCAAACGACAATTCTTTCTTTCGGTTCATCTAGCATAATGCATCTGTATCTATCTGAATAAAGTTGTTTCAATTACTTGTATTGTTACTTTTGTAAAATTTAATTCTTTATTTTCTTCCATATATATTAGTATTCTTCTACTAATCCTTCTAGAAATTTTCTTCAGCAGTTTGAAATCCCCGTTTTGAAATTCAATTTTTTTAGCTTTATAACTTTCATCACCGATTTTCGCTATCATTGCTTTCTCTTCTCCAAATCAAATCGTGCAATTATTACTGTGTAATTTTTTACTGTAATCATCTGCTCTAAAAGATTGCATTTTTATGTATTTATTTTTTGCACTGAACACTTTCTGCTTCTTAGTGGAAGAAAGTTACTCATCCTGTGAGGAAAAAGACTTCATTCTTATAAAGGGATATATCTGTAATTCTTACTCTCTACGTGTTAAAAAAGAAATCGTCCATGATAAATTAAGGAAACCTACTCAAATTAATAATTATGGATGTCTGGGCATTGAATATTACTTTTATGATTTATTTAATTAGATATTTTTGAACACGCTCTAATTCTAATAAATTATAAACTTAAACTTTATAAGATACCCATAACAAAAGGTACTAAAGGGTAAAATTTCCAACTTAAGTAATTATTTGTTTCTATTTACCGAAAAATGTGATATATTGTAAAAACAAATGGAGAAATATGGTTATAAAGAATTGCGAATTCTATTAGAAAACACAAATGGGAATATGTTAGTTGAGCTTATTAAGAAACTAAAACATTTTATAGAGGAGGACAATCTTTATGTTTAATGCCCGTGATGTAAAAAATACCCATTTAAATAAATTGAATGGATTTAACGATGAGTAAGCAACAATTTGACGTCATAATAATAGGTGCTGGACTAGGAGGTCTTACCTCAGGGGCTTTATTAGCAAATCAAGGTGTGAAGGTCTTGATGCTTGAACAGCATAGCGTCGTAGGAGGGTGTGCTAGTTCATTTCGAAGAAAAAAATTTGTATTTGACTCTGCTGTTCATTTAATAGGAGGATTAGAAGAGGGCGGAATCCCTTATGAAATTCTTAATGAGTTGAAAATACAGAATAATCTTGAAATATGTCAACTGTCTAGTATGTATACGATTCAAGTTGGCAAAGAAAAGATAGAATTACCTAAAAATATAGAAATACTAGAACAATTCCTAATAAGCATTTCTCCATCTGATGAAGAAGCAATCATAGATACGCTTCAGGAAATAAAAGAAATAGGAAGTTCACTTTTAACAATGAAACTAACGAAGCGTTCCCATGGTCTTATTATGGCCATACAAAACCTCTCTATTAAACAATATCTAGCTGACCGATTTATTAACGCAAAAATTGAATTTATATTCTTATCGTTATTCCCATATATAGGAGCTGTCCCAGAACAGATTCCTGCTCCATTCTATATGGCAACCTTCATGTCTTACAATGGTGGAGGTTATTATGTAAAAGGAAGTTCTCAAGCGTTATCAAATGCTTTAAAAACCTCGTTTGAACGAGGTGGTGGCCAAATTCTTATGCGAAGACGTGTAGAAGAGATTTTATATAGAGATAACAAGATTGTTGGAGTGCGGGACCATAAAGGGAATGAATATGAAGCTCCACATGTTATATCAAACATGGATGTTCGCAAGACACTCCTATCCATGATTGATCAAAAAAATCTTCCTTCAGCATTAGTTAAAGAAGTAAAGGAAGTCATCCCTTCAATATCAGGAATCATTTTGTATGTTGCTATTGAAAATGATGGTTGGGAAAGAAATTTACCACATGAAACCTTTATTTTCCCAAACTACAAAAATCATCAAAGCTGTAATGCGTATAACCCATTAGACTCTGACAGTAAGCCTTGGCTTACTGTCAGTTGTACGACCCATATTGATCCGTCTCTGGCACCTGAAGGTCATTCAATCATTTCTATCTTGGCTCCTTGTGAAGAAAAGGTGATAGAACAAATACGTGAAGAGAAAGGAAAAGAATTTATCGAAGAGCGATTCTGGGAATTGCTAGATTTCTATATACCTGGTCTTAGAGAACGAGCCGTTTTTTATGAAATGGCCACACCTAGAACAGTGGAAAGGTATACTGGGAATGGGAATGGAGCGATATATGGTTGGAAAAAGTCAATTGATCAACAAATGAAGATAGAATCCATATCTCGTCTACTAATACCTGGACTACATATAGTAGGGCACTGGAGTAAATATGGACATGGAGTGTTTGGTGCGATGAATGGTGGTAGGTTACTAGCTACTGTATTAAAGGAAGCGATAAGCAGTCAAATAAGTCCTGTAAGCTAGCTGGACTTATATTGATTGAAATGCCTTATGCAAGAAGAAAGTACAATTTGATGAGGAACTGCTGATGAAAATCTTTAGGCAGCTCAAGCAACACCAAAGCTTGACCTACAGCAGAAGGATGACACGGAGAAGCCGTCATTTCCATTTTACTAGAGTCTCTAATGGAACATCTCCAACCTTTGCCTTATGAATAGACCGAACGAAGGAATGTATGCGCAAGGACCCAAAAGACATGGTGGGGTACGTCATCATAAGTAACTCAGAGATCCACAAGTGTGTCATATAATAGAAATAAAAGTTAATTTTAACCAATTAACTTTAGCGAAGTGTGCTTTCGGATCACAAAAAATGTTATAAATGTATGAAGTTGAGAAGTTGTGGGGGAGTATTTTTTTATCACTCTTAAAAACAGGTTAAGTCTTTGAAATATCACATTTATAAAGGGAGGAATCTTTTTGTCAAAGGTCATAAAAGAAAAAAGAGAGCCTATTGCAGTGGTAGGAATAGGTTGTAGATTTCCAGGTGGAGTTACGAATCCAGAATCCTATTTTGATTTGTTAGTAAAGGAAACTGATGCAATTACAGAGGTTCCAGAGGATCGTTGGAATCTGCAAAAATATTATGATGCTAACAGAGATTTGCCGGGCAAAACCTATACTCGTCGAGGAGGATTTTTAGACAAAATCGATGAGTTTGATGCTCAATTTTTTGGGATATCGCCAAGGGAAGCATCTTTAATTGATCCGCAACAAAGATTGTTATTAGAGGTATGCTGGGAAGCTTTTGAAGATGGCGGACTAAAAATTGACGACTTTAAAGGGAAGACAGGAGTTTTTGTAGGTGGTTTTACACTGGACTATAAATATTTGCAGTTCCAGGAAAGTAATAGAGAGTTGTTCGACTCTCACTCAGCTACAGGAGCTATGATGACCTTATTGGCGAATCGACTTTCTTATGTTTTTGACTTTCAAGGTCCTTCGATGGCGATTGACACTGCGTGTTCCTCATCTTTAGTAGCTGTGCATCTTGCTTGCCAAAGCTTATGGAATGGTGAATCTGACCAAGCTGTAGCGGGTGGTGTTAACATCATGTTAAAGCCTGATATTACCATTGCTGAGTCAAAAGCAGGTATGTTATCGCCAGACGGTCATTCAAAGGCATTTGATTCACGTGCTAATGGATATGTACGTGGTGAGGGAGCGGGGATTGTCCTTTTAAAGCCACTTTCTGAGGCTAAAAAAAATGGTGATCAGATCTACGCTATTATCAGAGGGACCGCTTGTAATCAAGATGGCCAAAGCTCTGGTTTGACGGTTCCACGTGGAGATGCGCAACAGGCTCTATTACGTGAAGCCTATGCAAATGCAGATATTGAGCCTAAAGATATCCAATATGTTGAAGCACATGGTACGGGAACACCTGTAGGTGACCCGATAGAAGCGAACGCCTTGGGAACGGTTCTCTCTGATGGCAGAGCAGAAGGTGACATCTGTTATATGGGTTCAGTTAAGACTAATTTCGGCCATACGGAGGCGGCAGCAGGGGTCGCAGGGTTTATTAAAGCTGTTCTTTCTCTTAAGCATGGTTATATCTTTAAACACCTGCATTTAATAGAACCTAATCCAAAAATCGACCTAAAGCAATTGAAGATGAGAATCCCAGATCAGTTAACAGAATGGCCAGCAAAGCCAGGAAAGAGAATCGCAGGAGTTAACTCTTTCGGATTTGGTGGGACAAACGCACATATTGTTTTACAGGATTATGTATCACATGCTGCCCCTTCCGAAGAAGATGGAATGTTGAGAGTAGTTCCGCTTAGTGCAAAGAATAAGGATGCTCTTAAGAATTCTGCACAAAGATGGGTAGAAAGTTTAGGGGAAGAAGGACTTTTATATAAAGCTTCATTAACCAACCTAGCTTATTCAGCAAGTGAACATCGTGATCATCATGCATATAGATTATCGGTTGTAGCAAAGTCCAAAGAAGAACTGACAAATAAACTTCAAGCTTATGTCAATGAGGAAACGAGAGCAGGTCTATCAGAGGGTCAAGCGAAAGAGAACAAAGTTGTATTTGTCTATACAGGAATGGGTCCTCAGTGGTGGGGGATGGGACATCAACTCTACAATGAAGAACCTATTTTCCGTAAGACATTAGATACATGTGATGAGTTATTTAAAGGTATTTCAGGTTGGTCATTATTAGAAGAAATGTTAAAGGACGAAACAAGTTCTAGAATGGCAGAAACTGAAATTGCTCAGCCTGCAAACTTCTTTATCCAAGTGGGGCTAACAGAGCTATGGAAATCTTACGGAGTGGTACCTAGTGCCATAGTTGGACATAGTGCTGGAGAAGCAGCATCAGCGTATGTAGCTGGAGCGATGTCCCTTGAAGAAGCGGTGAAGGTCATCTATCATCGTAGTCGATTGCAACAATTAACCACAGGTAAAGGGAAGCTTGTAGCGGTAAGTATTTCACATGAAGAAATAAACACCTACTTACAAGGCTATGAAGATCGTGTGTCCATTGCTGCGATCAATAGTCCAACTTCAGTCACATTAGTAGGTGATCCTGAAGCATTAGAAAATGTTGTCTCTCATTTACAAGAAGCAGGTGTATTCTGTAAATACCTGTATGTAAAAGTTCCTTATCATAGTCACTATATGGATCCACTGAAGGACGAGCTACTTGAAGTATTAGCTGATGTGAAGCTAGAGGAAACAACAATCCCACTATACTCCACGGTGACGGGGAAGCAAATTGCTGGGACAGAACTAGATGCTCCTTATTGGTGGCTGAATGTTCGTGAATCGGTTTACTTTGCAGATGCTGCGGAGCAAATGATTAAAGATGGGTATCGTGTATACGTAGAAGTTGGTCCTCATCCGGTCTTAGCTGCTTCGATTAATGAATGTATAGGGATAACCAACCAAACAGGAATAGTGGTACCTTCACTACGCAGAGGACAAGATGAAAAACCTATTTTACTAGACTCAGTAGGGAAGTTATTTACTGAGGGAGTTAAGTTAAATTGGTCTCAAGTGAATGGAAATGGTCAATTTGTGAAGCTTCCTACATATCCATGGCAACGTGTACGCTATTGGCATGAATCAGAAGCATCACAAAAAGATCGAATAGGACAAAATCTCCGCCCATTGTTAGGAGTGCGCCTACACACACAGCATCCTACATGGGAGACAGAAATTAGTAAAACACAGGTACATTATTTAGAGGATCATCAAATCCAAGGATCAATCGTCTTCCCAGGTGCATGCTATCTTGAAATGGTCAGTCAAGGAATTACGGATCTACATGGCGGAAAACCTGGTATTGCCTATGAAATCATAGATGGAGAATTCCATAAGGCTTTATTCTTGAACCAAGACAGAAATTGTACATTGCAATTATCTATTGATTCTAATGATGGAAAATTCAGAATTGTTAATTCTTCAAAAAAAGAACTGCCTCTTCATTCAAGCGGAAGTATACGTATAAACAGTCGATATTTTGCGCCTATGTTTGATTTACAAGAAGTACAGTCAAGGATGAAAAATGAAATTTCAAAAGATATGTGTTACCGACGATTTAGACAATTAGGTCTTGAATATGGTCCAACATTCCAAGGGATAGAGCAAATTTGGCAAAGCGAAAATGAAGCCTTAGCCAAATTAAAATTGCCTGAGAGTATCTCTAATGAAAAAGAGGACTATAATGTTCATCCGATTGTCGTCGACCTTATGTTCCAAGCCTTAGCTGCAGCCTTGCCGTTCGATGACGAAGAAACTGTCTATATGCCAACAGGAGTGGAACGAGGAATAAACTACGGTTCTTTTGAAGCGTCAGAATTATGGGTGCATACAACGATTAAAGAGAAGAATGACATGGAGATGAAGGGGGATATTCGTCTCGTTAATGAAAAGGGAGTTACCTTAATAGAAATCTTCAATTGTCGTGCGAAGTCCTTGAAGGATGACACACAAAATGTCATAGGTGCAGCTCCAATGACGTATAGCGAACTCTTATGGAAAGAGCAGGAACTAGTAACTGACACGGAAAGTGAGAAGAGTGCAGGAATATGGATAGTCTTATCTGATAGTCAAAAAGTAGGGAGTGGATTAGTAAATAAAATGATGGCTAGTGGAAAACAAGTCATCGTGGTCGAGTGTGGCGCTTGTTATGAAGAGGTAGAGCAAGGTAAGTTATATAAGATTAATCCAAGTTCTGAGGAAGATTATACTCGCCTGCTGTTAGATATAAGCCAAGGACTACAAAAAGCTCAAGTGCTCTCTGGTATGATCCATATGTTTAGTTTAGAAGTCGCTTCTTCAGAAGGTACTTCAAACGAAATGTTAGAACAAGCTGAGGTGTATGGGTGTAAGAGCGTCCTTTATTTAACGCGAGCAGTAAACAATACAGGATGGGATAAGCTACCACAATTATGGTTTGTGACCTGTGGAGCACAATCTGTAGATGGGGAAGAAATCTATAGTGTTGGCCAAGCTCCGTTATGGGGGATGTCCCGAGTTATTGGACATCAAGAGCATCGTCAAATGTGGGGTGGTATCATTGATTTAGATCCTTTTGAGGATAAAGAGCAATTGGCTAGTTTGTTAGAACAAGAGATTGATAATAAGAAGCATGAGGATCAAGTAGCGTTCCGCAATGGCAAGCGTTTCGTTGCTAGATTAAAAGAATATAAAGATGTAAAAGTACCTATGACAACTAGCTTGCGTACCGATGCCAGTTATATGATAACTGGAGGCTTTGGCGCGTTAGGTCAGCTTATGGCCAGCTATTTAATTGAGAGAGGTGCTCGCCATATTATCCTTGTTGGACGTGAAAATTTACCGTCACGCTCTACATGGAAGCAGCTTGAACCCGGAAGTCGATTGGCAAGTCGATGCGAGATGGTGAAAAAACTCGAGTCATTAGGTGCTCATGTACATGTGGCAGGGTTTGATATTGCTGACCAAGATGCTCTTGCTCAATTTATATCTGGATATGAAAGAGATGGATGGCCAGAGATACGAGGGGTTATTCACTCTGCTGGAACATCTAAACCACAGATGCTGATGTCAATAAGTGGAGAAGAATTCTCATCCGTACTTCGCCCGAAAGTACAAGGTGGATGGAACTTACACAATCAATTTAAAGAGAAAGAGCTTGACTTCTTTGTCCTGTTCTCATCTGTGGCATCACTCATTGTTTCACCAGGTCAAAGTAATTACTCGGCAGGAAATGAATTCTTGGATGCCCTTGCTAGATATCGCTATTCATTAGGGTTACCTGCATTAAGTATTAACTGGGGACCTTGGGGAGAAATAGGGATGGCTACACAGCTTGATCTTGTTGAATTCTTCGTAAAACGAGGAAACTATCCTATTTCAACGGTAAAAGGAATTGAAGCCTTTGCTAATGTTATGAGTTACAACAGACCACAAGTGATAGTATCACCGATTGTTTGGTCTTCATGCTGCCAAAACAATTATTCCATGGGTGAATATCCAGCGATGCTTGAGGATATTGCAATCTCTTTAGAGGGTGAGCAAGATAGTCAAAGTGTTCAATCGACAGAAGTCAACATGATCGAACAGCTAAAACAATTTAAAGGAACCGAAGAGAGAATCCAATTCATTGAGGCACAATTACAAGACATCGTTGCGCGAGTGATGCTATTAAATCGTTCGGAATTAACGCCTGAACATTCACTGACCTCATTAGGGCTTGATTCTATGTTAGCTCTAGAACTGAAAGCGCGTTTGGATAAAGCGTTTCAAGTTAATATTCTTGTTGTAGATTTAATGCGCGATCCTACTATTTCAAATCTTGCAAGGCAATTACTTGAAAAAGTATCTATAGATTTAGATATGACTGAGGAAACAGTAGAACTACTTACTGAGCTAGAAAATATGTCAGAAGAAGAGATTGCTCAGATTTTAGTTCACAGTGTAGCCGCTTCAGAGGAATTAAAATAATCGGATACTGTTTTAAGTAATAAAGATCTATCAATTCGCCAAAATATGGAGAGGAGGGAAGTAGTGATGAATGATTCATCACCAGTTCAAAATTCATTGTGGAAAAATCAAACGTTTACAAGAATGTTTACTTCATATAGCCTTTCCAGTTTTGGCGATTGGTTTGATTTGACTGCTTTATTTATATTATTTAGTTTCGTTTGGAAAGCGGAGCCTTTTATGTTGGCTCTCGTACCTATCACAGTCGCCGTACCCAGTATATTCTTAGGACAGGTTGCAGGAGTTATCGCTGATAGGATGAACAAAAAGCGTCTAATGATAGCAACTGATTTTCTAAGGGCAGGATTAACCATCGCCTTGTTTTTTGCCCCAGGCCCCTATTGGGCTTTACCGATCATGTTTGTACGTGCTACTGCTGGGATCTTCAATACACCTGCACAACAAGCTTTGTTACGTACAACGGTCGAGGAAGAAGATCTTTTACAAGCAAATACTTTTATTGGAATGGTATTTCAAGTCTCTAAGATAGTAGCTCCATTTTTAGGATCGTTTGTTGTTTCACTCTTCTCATTACAAACGTGTTTTATTATTAACGCTATTACCTTTACGCTATCTGGAATTATACTTTTGACTATAAAACGAATTCCAGAAGAGGAGAAAAACATTGCTGAATCAGTTAGTAAATATAGTGTTATCCAATCTTGGTTGCAAGGCTGGAGAGCCCTTCTGACAACCAAAATGTTGTTATTTGGGATCATTTTCTATTTATTCGGTTATGCAGGTCTATATTTAGTCGAAGCACAATTATCTATTCTCCTGAGAGAAGTAACCCCTAACCTTCCAGAAATAGTAGGCTATGTTATAGCTACTGTTGGATTAGGAACTTTTATTGTAGGTGGAATCATGACTCGTAAAAAAGAGATTGTCTCCTATGGACTACCTATTGCTGGAGGCAATTTATTAATAGGTATGGCTTTTATTGGATTAGGTTTGTTTAAGACAGGAGATTTAATCGTTTGGTTATTTGCTTTTGGACTTCTCATCGGTTGTGGGACGGGAATGTCAATGATTGCTTTTAGTTATTTACGCCAAAAAGAAACGCCAGTGGAAATGGTGGGGCGTATCACTGGGATTACAAACTCACTAATTAGTACAGTGATTATTATTGGTCCAATTAGTGGGAGTTTGTTGGTTCAACATTTTGGTGTAAGCACTGCCTTTGTTGTAGCAGGAGGTTTTCTACTTCTTTTAGGGACGGTCGGTCTTATTTTTAGAAGTATGATTTGGGAGAAACAATCGAATGTGAGTAAAGATGAAAATAAAGAGATGATGGGAGGGAAGGCATGAACCAAAGTTTGGAAGGGGTTTTTGGAGAAACAGGACCATTTTCATCAGCCGGATGTATCAACACAATCTACAAGCAAAATCAAAGTGAGGTAGATCAAGAGAAACCTAGACTTGGTTTATTTTCGGACCTAAGTATTCAAGATAGAACCACAGGTATTCAGAAGGATGAGAATGAATTCATTGACAAGAACTTAGCTTTGTTATGGGAGAAATTACAATTATGTGAGGTTGATTATGTCATCTTGCCATGTATGACCTCTCATTATTTTGTTCGTCAATTTCCAATGGGAATTGACGAACAAATGATTAGTTTAATTGACCTAACGATTCGTGAAGTGGAAGGTTCATATTCAGAGTCAATACTATATCATGAAGAATTACTTTCCAAAAATCTCAATCCATTGCTCGTTGTAGCAAGGAAATGGTCAATGCTGACAGAAAAAAGTACTGCAAAAATGGAGGAATGTGTCTCATGAGTGAACAACCTCAATTTATACAAGAATTATTTAACGAACAAGTAAAGAAATACCCACATAAAGTAGCTGTAAAATGTGGTGAAGAAAAGTTGACATACGAGGAGTTAAGTAGACAATCAAACCAATTAGCTAACTGGTTACGTGAAAAGCAAGTAGGTAAAAGTGATCCTGTCGTAATCATAATAGAAAAAAGTATTGAAACCATTATTTCAATACTTGGTGTATTAAAGGCAGGTGCGGCTTTTGTTCCACTTGACCCAAAGGAACCACTGGAAAGACTTACAACGATTGTTTCGGAAATTTCACCACGGTGGATTATTATGCAAGAAGAGTATCTAGATAAAGTCCAGTCTATGTCTGTACAAACGACCGAAGGACAACCCCAGATACTATTAATCAATTCACAACAGGATTATACTTATGACTCGTCCATCTATTCGTTTCATGAACTACACTCCTATTTAGCTCAAGAGCCTGAAATTATAAATAATGAGAAAGATCTTTGTTACATATTCTATACTTCTGGTTCTACGGGAACACCTAAAGGGGTCATGGGCTGTCACAAAAGCTTAACTCACTTTATTCAATGGGAGATTTCTGAATTTTTAGTCAAGGAAAGTGATAAAGTAAGTCAATTTGCCGCTATTTCTTTTGATGCTTGTTTGCGGGATATATTTGTACCACTTTGTTCAGGGGGTACGGTTTGCCTGCCATCTTTAGAGGTTGTACTCGATCATCAAGAACTAGTAGGGTGGATTGAAAAAGAAGAATTGTCCATTATTCACTGTGTTCCAAGTATCTTTCGCCAATTACTTGCAGCTTTAGAATCAAATCCAGCTGATCCAGCAACATTATTTCCACACCTACGCTATATCTTAATGGCGGGAGAGGTCTTAGAGGTGAAACATGTTCGTAAGTGGATGAACATGTTTGGCACACGAATAAAACTGGTTAATCTTTATGGTTCAACAGAGACGACGATGATTAAAATGTTCCACGTTGTGGACAAGCTTCCTCCTGAAGGCAAACCTATTCCAATTGGGAAAGGAATGAAGGGGGCGGTCCCTCTTATTCTTAATGAGCATCAGAAGTTATGTGGGATAGGTAAAGTAGGAGAAATATATATTCGAAGTCCGTTCTTAGCCCTTGGGTATTACAAGAAAGAGGAACAAACTAAACAAGTGTTCATTCAGAATCCGTTACAGTTAGAGGAACCTGAGCTTGTGTATCGTACAGGTGATTTAGGAAAATACCTGTCAGATGGAACGGTTGAATATGTAGGGCGACATGATCATCAGGTAAAAATACGAGGGATTCGTGTAGAACTAGCCGAAATTGAATCGATTCTACTTGAGCACGACGGAATTCACGAAATAGCCGTCGTTGATAGGAAAGATGATGAGGGAGATTATACACTTTACGCTTTCTTTACAGGTCAAGACAAGTTGAAGGTGGAAGAGATCTATGAATATTGTAAAGCAAAACTACCAACTCATATGATTCCTGCACAGTTTAAGTGGCTAGATAAAATGCCCCTTTTACCTAATGGAAAGATCGATCGGAAGCTTCTTTCTGACATGAACATAGAGTATAAGCTTCTTGATACCAGGGAATATATAGAACCTAATACAGAAACGGAAAAAGCCTTGGTCGAAATATGGAGAGAAGTGTTATCGATAGAGAAGATTGGGATCAAAGATAATTTCTTTGTACTAGGTGGACATTCTCTTCTAGCTATGCAGGTTCGAGCTAGAATTTCAGAACAATTAAAAGTGAATATGAAACTAAAAAATTTATTTACTTACCCTACGATCCAAGAGCTTGCCGCTCACCTTGACGAATTATGTCCTGAAAAGGGCAGGGAGGTCAAAGTATTACCAAAGCAAGAGTTATATCCACTCTCACATGGGCAAAGTCGATTATGGTTCCTGCACAAAATGGATCCAAATCAAGTTTCTTATAACATGCCTTATAGTGTCTCTTTTAAAGGGAATATAGATTTAGAAGCATTTAAGCAAGCACTACAGAAAATGGTTGAACGCCACTCTATTCTTAGAACTGTATTTATAGAGGAAAAGGGTATTCCTTATCAAAAAATCTTAGAGCATACACATATTCCATTATCATATGATGATCTATCAGAGATGCTAATGATGGAGCAGCAAGAAACTTACATGCAAAAGGTAATGAATGAAGATGGGAGACTACCATTTCCACTCACGAAAGGTCCTCTTTTACGAGCCAAGCTATTTCGCCTTGGAGAGCAGGATTATCATTTCTATATCAACATGCACCACATCATCTCTGATGCTTGGAGCTTAGGTGTACTTATTCGAGATTTTACAGAAGCCTATCAAGCTTACTTAGATCAAACTGATATAAAATTTGATCCACTTGAATTACAATATGTTGATTTTGCCTCATGGCAGAACGAACAGCTAGAACAGGGTGCTTTAGATTATGAAAAAGAGTATTGGTTAGAGACATTAAGAAAACCACTACCAGTTCTTAACCTTCCACTTGATTTTGAACGCCCGCGAATAAAGAGTGATGTAGGAGCTACTTTCTACTGGCAAATGGATACGAGCATTATAGAACAAGCTCGGCGTTATGCTGAAAAAGAGAATGTAAGTTTGTTTATGGTTCTCTTTACCATCTATAGCCTTCTACTACATAGGCTAACAGGTGATGAGGATATCATCGTGGGTACACCGACAGCAGGAAGAACGAAGAGTGAAGTGGAGTCGCTTATTGGGTTATTTATTAATGTCTTACCCATCCGTATGAAGTTTAAAGAAACAGCGACAATAAGTGATGTCCTTCATCAAGTAAGAGAGCGTTGTTTGGAAGCCTTTGATCATCAGTCCTACCCTTTTGACTTATTAATAGAGCAGCTTCAACCAGAGCGTGATCTTAGCAGAACACCGATTTTCTCAACGCTTTTTGTCTTGCAGAATGCTCCTTTTGAACTACAAATTCCAAATGTAGAAGTGAAAGAGAGTCAACTTCATCGTAACGCAAGTAAGTTTGATGTGGCAGTCAAAGCAACAGAGAATGAACAAGGGATTGAGCTTTGTTTTGAATATAGTCCTGAGCTCTTTATGGAAGAAACCATTCAAAATATGGCTGACCAATTTGAGAAATTGCTTAATTCAGTAATCAATCAACCAGAACAAGGGTTATATGATACCCCAATTCTAAGTAGTAGAGACCAGAAAATAATAGACGAATTAAATGCAACAACAAGAGAGTACAACCTTAGTCAAGTGGCCTATGAAGCCTTTATCCAGCAAGCGGAAGCATTCCCTGAACGAACCGCTTTAACTTTTGAAGGAGCTTCTATGTCTTATGGGGAGTTACACATTCGTTCAAATAGGTTAGCGCATGCCATTAGGCAGAGTGGGAACAAAAGGAATCAATTTATTAGTATCTTAATGGATCGAAGTGTGGAATTTATCACAGGAATTTATGGCATTATGAAGGCTGGGTCGGCTTATGTTCCGATCGATCCAGACTACCCTGAGTGGCGTATTGAATATATGCTTGAGAATTCTGAAACGAGAATTTTGTTAACGAAACAATGTTACCTTCCTTATCTACAAACTATTTGTGAAAAGCTACCTAAGCTTGAAACGATTATTTTAATCGATCAGGAGGAGGAGGGCACACAAGAATTTATTGGTAGGAAACTGATAGGCTGTCCAACAACCCTTCCTACGGAGACACCAGAGATTATCAATCGAGCGGATGATATTGTCTATATGATTTATACATCAGGTTCCACGGGACAGCCTAAGGGAACCATGATTTCTCACCGGGCCTTAGTGAATTGTATGCATTGGTGGCAAGAACAGTTCCCTATAGATGAACAAGATTGTGTTGCACAAAAAACATCTGTATGCTTTGATGCTTCAGTATACGAGTTATTCTGGCCGCTTCGTCATGGTGCAAAACTAGCAATTATTCCGACAGAAACAGTGATTGATGCCTACAAATTACATGAAAAATTAAAAGAAGAAAAAGTTACCGCTATCAAATTTGTTCCAACCTTGTTTAATAGTTTTGTCTTTGGTCTGGAGAAAATGGATAGAGAACATCTAGCTCTTCCAAGCTTACGTTGGATATTTATTGGTGGGGAGATGCTTTCGAACAAAACCGTTAATGTATGGTATGAACTATTTGGTCAAGGTGTAGAGATTGTTAATCAGTATGGACCTACGGAGGCAACCATTGATGTAACGATCAATAAAATGAACGATGTTCAACAAGGTGTCGTTCCTATTGGAAAGCCAATGGCAAACAACCAAATATATATTTTGGATAAAAAATTAAACCTTTGTCCTGTTGGGGTTATTGGTGAAATCTACATTGGTGGATATCAGTTGGCTGAAGGGTATTATAATGATCAGGCAAAGACAGAGGCTGTATTTATTACAAACCATTTTTTAAGTGATCAAGGTGAAAAGCTTTATCGTACAGGGGATTTAGGGCGTGTTTTACGTAACGGAACTATAGAGTGTGTTGGTAGAGCGGATAGCCAAGTGAAAATTCGTGGATATCGTATGGAGCTTGGGGAAATTGAAGATGCCTTCCTTTCACATCCGCAAGTAGAAAGTGCAGGAGTAATCACGATTAGTGGTGCAAATGAGAATAAACAACTCGTTGCCTTTTTCACCTCAATCCAAGAGGATACAGAAGTCGACCTAAATGAGTTAAAGGGTTATCTGGGGGCGAGATTACCAGCTTATATGGTTCCTCCTTTCATAAAGCAAATAGAAGAAATGCCTCTAACTCCTAATAAAAAAATTGATCGTAAAGTGCTAGGACATATTGCACTGCAGGAAGATTTTAAAGTCTTTTATCAGTATGTAGCACCTGAAACAGACATTGAAAAGATGGTAGCTCTCATTTGGGAAGATATTCTAGGAGTAAAACAAGTAGGACTCGGCGACCATTTCTTTGAACTTGGTGGGCATTCCCTCTTATTAATGCAAGTACATAGTCGTATCAGAGCTGATATGTCTATCTTAGTCGACATGAAAGACATGTTTACATTCCCTGTCCTTAAGGATTTAGCTCATCATCTGGAAATCCTTGAATCATCAGCAGATGAAGAGACTAAAGAGAACTTATTGAAGGTAGATAAGGCGCCGTTAAAAGAGTTTTATGAGCTTTCACACGCGCAAAAACGATTATGGTTCCTTCATACGTTAGACCCTAATAATACAGCATATCATGTGAACCGGAACCTTACTTTGCATGGTGAAGTGAAGGTTGAAAGTTTTGAAGAAGCATTTCTTCGAATGATCCAGCGTCATAGCTCTTTGCGCACGATATTTAAGGAAGTGGATGGAATACCACGACAATGTATTCTAGAGAGTGTGCCGTTTTCATTAGAATATGAGGACATCACTCGTCTACCTGCGATTACTCAAGAAGAGAAGGTGCATCATGCACTTCGAGAGTTGGAATCTAAGCCATTTGATTTAACGAAAGGGCCACTTTTACGAGCCTCAATCCTTCGACGGAGTGACAGTGAATCGACACTTCTATTACAAATGCATCATATCATTACGGATGGTTGGAGCCGTAGTGTTTTCGTTCAGGAACTATTAGAAATCTATTCCGCCTTAATGAAGGGCAAAGAACCAGATCTATCTCCAATAGAATATCAGTATGTTGACTATGCCGAATGGCAAAACAGTATGGAGTCTGAGCAGCTTCTAGTAAAAAGTGAAGCTTATTGGCTAAATAGTTTGGCGAAACCACTTCCAGTACTAGATTTACTTTTAGATTATCCGAGACCTCCTATACAAACTTACCGTGGAGGTGTTGTTTCTAAAGAAATTTCGGTACCTTTTACCGAAAGCTTACATTCTCTTGCTCGTAGAGAGAATGTCACGATGTTTATGTTATTATTTTCTACTTATATAAATATGCTTCATCATGTATCAGGGAATAATGACTTGATCGTTGGAATCCCTGTTGCTGGGCGAATAACGAAAGAATTAGAACCGATAATTGGTTTTTTTGTTAATACATTAGCTATACGCGTTCAATATGATGATATAAAGTCTCCGTTTGATTTGCTTCAGCAAGTCAAGAAAAAATGTTTAGAAGCTTATAATCATCAATCCTATCCATTTGATTTATTAATGGAACGTTTGAATCCTGAGCGTGATATGAGTCGTCCACAGGTATTTTCAACGATGTTTCAGTATGAAGGGGATATGTCGAATCAATTACAAGGTGACTATTTTACGATAGAAGTAGCTGAAGATCAATCAGTAGAGCCGAATGTAAAGTTCGATTTAGATGTTTTGTTATTTGATAGCAAGGATCATGGATTGAGACTTTATATCCAATATAATATGGATTTATTTAAGGAAGAGACTGTAAACAAGTTGGCCGATCTTTTTATACAATCTATGGAGATGTTTGTACAAAATCTGACTACTCCTTTTGGAACAAAGAATTTACTGACAGAAGCGGATCTGAACATTATCACTGATATCAATCAGAATGATAAGCCATATCCTAATCAGCACCTTATATTTGAAGAATTTGTGAAGCAAGCAAAAGAAAATCCAGATAAAGTCGCTTTGTATGATGAGCAAACGAGCATGACTTATGGAGAACTTCACCAGCGGTCCAATCAAGTGGCTCACTTTCTACGTTCTCAAGGTGTACAGCCAAATGAATTGATAGCCATTATGATGGAACGTAGTGTTGATATGGTAGTAGGTCTATATGGGATCTTGAAAGCGGGCGCAGCGTATGTTGGAATCGACCCTGAGTATCCAGCACAGCGAATACAATATATGCTACGGGATTCTGGTGCCAGAGTTCTATTATCTAAGAGCCACTTTATTCCAGAGATAAAGTCTAGCCTTGAACAAGAACAGGATATTCAATCGTTGAAGTGTGTTCTATTCATAGAACAAAGTCATGCTTCTTCGCCGTTCATAGATGGTATAGAAGTCTATTATTATAACGATGTTGAGGTCTTTTCGACTCATAATCTACAACCGTTGAATTCACCTCAAGACGTTGCATATATGATATATACGTCTGGTTCAACTGGACAACCTAAGGGGGTAAGAGTATCTCATGCTGCCATCCTTAATAATTTGAATTGGCATCAAGATACTTTCCCACTTCTGCCAGAGGATGTTGTGACACAACGAACAACGATTTGTTTTGATGACTCGGTTGTTGAATTGTTTTGGCCTTTACGAACGGGAGCTAGCTTAGATATTGTAAGCCGAGAGCTCATTACAGACCCTGAAAGGCTCATTCAGGAAATTCATGATCGGAAAATTACCTGTATGATTTTTGTTCCATCCTTATTTAATCTTCTCGTTTCTCATTTACTTGAGCTACCTGAGGAGAAACGTCCTGAGCTTCCCCTTAACATGGTATTTCTAGGTGGAGAAGCCTTACCTGTTCAATTGGTTAATCAATGGTATTCATTGTATCCAAACGGTGCAAAAATCATTAATTTATACGGGCCAACAGAAGCCGCAGTAGATTCAACATGTGCTGTATTTGAAGGTCCAATAGAAAAAGGCACTATTGGAAGACCAATTGCCAATACGAAAGTCTATATTCTAAATTCGTATGGTGGATTATGTCCTGTGAATGTTGCTGGGGAGTTAGTAATTGGAGGAACTCAGCTTGCTATGGGTTATCATAATAAACCTAAGCAAACAGCAGAAGCGTTTATATCGAATTATTTACCTAACACGTCAGATAATCGTTTATATCGTACAGGGGATTTGGCTCGACTTTTACCAAATGGACAGATTGAATACCTAGGAAGAAAAGATAATCAAGTTAAGGTCAGAGGATTTCGAATTGAATTAGGAGAGATAGAAGAAGTAATTAGTAGATATGAAGGTGTGGATCAAGCAATAGTCGTTGCCTATGAACAAGAGGATGGTAACAATGCTCTTTGTGGGTACTACACGAAAGCAAAAGAGATCAATGTGTCTCAGTTAAAGCGTTATTTAAGTACACAATTACCATATTATATGGTGCCACCTTGTTTGCAAGAGATTAAAGGGCTTCCGCTTTTACCTAATGGTAAGATTGATCGTCAATCCTTGTCTCATCTTGCTAAAGAGGATGGATATATAAGTGAGTCAGAATATGTAGCACCAAGAAATGAAATAGAAGAAAAGCTTGTAATGATTTGGGAGAACGTACTACACCATGAAAACATAAGCGTATTGGATCATTTCTTCGACCTTGGTGGGCATTCACTCATAGCGATTCAAATTTTAAATAGAATTCGTAAAGAATGGGAGATTGAGATTGATTTAAAAGATCTATTTATGTATCCGAGATTAGAAGAGCTAGCGGAACAAGTTGGATGTTTATTAGAAGAGCAGAGTTCAAGAGGAAGAATGGTAATAGAGGCAAGACCAAAGCAGAAGCATTATACCCTATCACGAGCCCAAAGACGTTTATGGTTTATGCATCAGTTGAATCCACATAGTCCTATTTACAATGTACCACAAGAGATTATCATTACACAGACACTTGATGTATCTGTGTTTAAAGAAGCCTTACTCTATCTTGTGATGCGTCATGATGTTTTGCGGACAATTTTTGTTGAAATAGAAGGCGAACCACGCCAAATCATTCAGTCAACTTCATCAATCGACTTGTTTTATAAGGATTTGACAGCAAAGGGTGAAGAGGAGCAGACTCAGTTCATCCGCAACATGATTCGATTAAGTGAAGATAGACCATTTAATCTAGAGAAAGGTCCGCTAATACGTCCTTTATTATACAAATTAGCAGAAGATAAGTATCATTTCTATTTAAATATGCATCATATTATCACCGATGGATGGAGTGTAGAAATCTTACTCCGTGAGTGGATCACAGTTTATCAGGCACTAATTGAAGGAGAAGCGCCCAATCTGGCACCCCTCCCTCTACAATACGCAGATTATGCGGAGTGGCAAGAGCAAGAACTAGCACGCGGTCGATGGGATGAAGAGGGTGAATACTGGTTACAAAAGTTAGCTAAACCATTACCTTATTTAGAGTTTATCTATGACTACCCGCGTCCAGAAGTACCTTCGTACCAAGGAGATGCGGTTTGGTTGCGAATCTCTAGGGATGTAACGAAACATTTGAAAGAACGGGCTGCTTCTGAGGGGATGTCGATGTATATGCTTCTACTAACAGGGTATATCTTGTTTCTACATCAGCAGACTCATTCAGAAGATATTATTGTAGGAACACCAGTGGCAGGGAGAGCAACAGAAGAGCTTGAATCTATGGTTGGTTTCTTTGTCAATAACTTAGCTATTCGTACTCAGTTACATGATATTCAGACAGTGGATCAGCTAATGAAAGAAGTCAAAAAGCAATGTATGGATGCCTATGCTCATCAAATGTATCCTTTCGACTTATTAATAGAGAAGGTAAATCCAGAACGTGATTCTAATCGTTCACCTATCTTTTCAACGATGTTCACCTATCAACCAAGTATAGTGGATACATCTGCCTTTAATTTTGAGCCATACCATAACATGGAACATCGTGTAAGTAAGTTTGACTTAATAGCGAATATGACAGAGGTTGAAGAGGAGCTACTGCTTAGAATCGAGTACAATACAGATCTTTTTAAGAAGGAAACTATTAAACACTTTGCATCTCGCATGGAGCATGTGTTAAAGGCATTGGTTGATACACCAAATGAACCGATTCACAAGCTGGATTTGCTTACAGATGAAGATCATGAAATATATAAAGAATTGAATGATACGTATGTCCTTCATAAGGAAGGAACGATTCATGCATTGTTTGAAGAACAGGTGACGAAGAACCCTCAACTTCCAGCCGTTTCGTGCGGAGAGGAGACATGGACCTACCATGAATTGAATACTCGTGCCAATCAAATCGCCCACCTATTACATCAAAGGGGAGTGACGAGAAATAGTAGAGTAGCCATCATGATGGACAGGGGAATCGAAACGATAGCCTCGATGCTTGGTGTCATGAAAGCAGGAGGAGCCTATGTACCTATCGATCCAGAATATCCAGTAGACCGTATCACTCACATGTTAGAAGATAGTGGAGCACTTTGTTTGATTACTCAGCAGCACTTACAAGATCTATTACCTCATGAATTTGTAGAGAAGAGGATTTATATAGAGAATATATCTAGCGAGCTGCCTACCGACAATTTTCTAGTAGAAGTCTTTGATACGGATTTGGCTTATATGATTTATACCTCAGGATCAACAGGAAAACCAAAGGGAATTCTTGTTAAACATAAAGGGGTTCCAAGCCTCATCCAGTGGAAAGAGGATGTCATTGAGCATGGTCAGAACGAAGTGACGATTCAATTTGCTTCCTTCTCATTCGATGCGTCTATCTTGGAAATATTCGGAACTTTATTAAATGGAGAACAACTTCATATTCTTGTCAAAGATGAACGTATATCTCATCAAGCCTTTGCTGATGTTGTAGAGAAGCTTGGGGGAACATTCATGTTATTGCCAACCGTATTCTTTAAGATGTTAGCCACATATCTTGATGACGAAGATATCCAGAAGCTATCCTCCGTGCATACCATCATTGTAGCTGGAGAAGCTCTTCCACCAGAAGCTGTAAGAGCTTGGCAGAGACGATTTGGAACTTCTATTCGAATCCTTAACTTTTATGGGCCATCAGAAATCACCGTTGGTTGTACTGCGCATATTATGGATGACTACCTTTCAGAGGTACAAAGTACAGTGCCTATAGGTAGACCATTCCACAATTGTAAAGTATATGTCTTAAACTCATGGGGGCAAATCTGTCCAATCAACGTGGTAGGAGAAATCTATATCGATAGTGTTGGTTTAGCAGAAGGCTATATCAATCTACCAGATAAAACAAAAGAAGCTTTTGTACCGAATCCTTTTTCAAAAGAAGAAAATGCGAAACTATATAAGTCTGGTGACTTAGCTCGTATCCTGCCAGATGGCACTATAGAGTATATGGGTAGAGCGGATCATCAGGTGAAAGTCCGAGGATTTCGAATTGAAATAGGAGAAATTGAGGAGGTCCTTCTTAAAACTAAAGGAATTGAGTTTGCAGCCGTTGTTCCTTACAAGGACCATGATGAAAATACATTGCTGTACGCTTATTTTACGATGAATGAGACAACAGAACCTTTAAGTGAGCAGATTCATCAGATTAGAGAGTATCTTTCAGAGAAACTACCAGACTATATGATTCCAGCCATGTTTGAACGATTAGATACGATGCCATTATCACCGAGTGGTAAAGTTGATCGAAAAGCGTTAGCTGAACGTGGTAAACATGTAGCAAAGAAAAAACAAATACAAGTAGTGGAGCATAGCCTTCATGAAAAGTATGATGAAATCTACTCTATTTGGTCTGATATTTTGCAACACGATCAATTTGGTATAGAAGATAACTTTTTTGATATCGGTGGACATTCGATGCTAATAGCTAAAGTTCATAGTGAATTGAAGAGTAGAGGCTATTCCATTCAGATGCATCTCCTTTTCCAATATCCAACCGTTAAAAGTCTAACAGAGCAATTACATGGGGGCAAAGTGCAGGAGAATCCTGAAGTGAAGGTGCAAGATACCAAGCGTGTGGATAAGGAAGATGAAGAAGCTGTAGCTATTATCGGAATCGGACTTCGTTTTTCTGATGCAAATAATCCTGATGAATTTTGGCAGAATTTACGCCAAGGAAGAGAATCTGTAAGAGAATTTCCATTTGATGAGTTGGAAATTCCAACTAACCAACAGATGCAATATGACCCAGAACAAATCGATCGTTTGGTACGTGTCACGGGTCTATTAGAAGGAATTGATCAATTTGACCCTGAGTTCTTTGGTATGACTGAGAGAGAAGCTAGACTGATGGATCCTCAACATCGACTCTTTTTAGAATGTGCTTGGGAGGCCATTGAGGATGCAGGGTATAACGTAGATGAAATAGAAGGCAAGGTAAGTTTATATGGTGGAGTAAGTAACAATGACTATTTGCCTCGAGGAATCAGTATTCCGAATCTAACGAGAGCCGATATTTTCCAAGCCAATCTGATGTCTCAACCAAGATATATCACTTCTCGTGTTTCTTACAAGCTGAATCTTACAGGAGAAAGTTTGCTTGTTGACGCAGCATGCTCAACGTCTCTTGTCGCCGTTCATCTAGCATGTCAAAGTCTATTAAATCATCAATCGGATTATGCACTTGCTGGTGCTGCTTCGATTCAAATACCGCAGAAATCGGGGTATATCTACGAACCAGGACTAATCATGTCACCAGATGGGCATTGCAGGGCTTTTGATAAAGATGCCAATGGTTCAGCGAATGGGAATGGGGTAGCTGTTGTATACCTTAAACGCTTATCTGACGCCATTCGTGATAGAGATCCAATCTATTCAGTGATTAAAGGATCAGCTATCAACAATGATGGAAATGTAAAGGTTGGTTTTACCGCACCGAGTCAAAATGGTCAAGTGGATGCCATTAAACAAGCATATAAAGCAGCGGGGGTTAGACCGGATGAAATTTCGTATGTTGAAGCACATGGAACAGCTACGAATATGGGTGATTTGATAGAAGTAGCTGCTTTAACAGAAGTATTTCGCAGTCAAACAGAGCAAAAACAATTTTGTGGGTTAGGTTCTGTGAAAACAAATCTTGGTCATCTTGGCCCAGCAGCAGGAATGGCAAGCTTAATTAAAACAGCGCTTGCTTTGAAGAATAAGGAGATACCGCCAAGCTTGAATTTCCATGAACCGAATCCCGAAATGAAGCTTGAAGAAGGTCCGCTCTATGTCAATACGAAGCTTACACCATGGTCCGTTGAACAAGGGCGTTTTAGAAAGGCAGGGGTTCATTCTTTCTCTGTAGGTGGTACGAATTGTCATATGATTTTGGAAGAAGCACCTTAAGAAAGAAGCATTTGATAGAAAACATTGACTCCACAGTACACTAATAGAAAGTACTGTGGAGTGATGGTATGTAGAGGAGGGAGTATGTGAAACAGGAACAGATTGTAAAAGAACGTCCTTTTCACTTAGTTATATTGTCAGCAAGAAGTGAAGATGCTTTGAGACAAGCAGTTCTACAGCTTGGGAAGCATCTTGAAAAAAATCCGAATCAATCAATAGGGGATTTAGCTTTTACTTTAGGAATAGGTCGTAAGAGCTTTGAACACCGACTTTCTCTTGTTGTCTCAAGCGTAGAGGAACTCAAGGATCTTTGTTATAAGGTGGTAGAGCAAACATGGGATGAGCTACAACACCATTTTTTCATCGATTACAATCAGTATCTAGCGTCTCAGCCCTCTCAAGTTTCTTTTAGCTTTTCAGACAAAGGAACACCATGTCAAGGGATGGGTCTTGAGCTTTATGATAGTTCATCAGTATTTAGGGCAGCAATCGATGAATGTTCGTCTATATTGGATGCATTTGTCCCTGTTCCGTTTACCCATTATTTCTTTGATCCGATATTTGAATCAGAATTCAAGCAAACAAAGATAAGAACAGCAGCCTTATTTACTTTACAGTATGCGTTAGCACGATTGTACATTTCTTGGGGGATAAATCCAACCTACGTAAGTGATAGCGAATTAGGTAAGGAAATAGTCGCATGTATAACAGGATTTAAGAGGCTCGATCACGCTCTTCGCTCTATCTTTGAGATGAATGACTTTGTTTCACATAATAATCGTGTTTCTGAAGTAAAAGATAATCTCAACAGAGAGGATATACAGCGATCAATAGATGTTCAATATCTAGAACTGGATATGGACTTTATACTTGGAGAGGCAGTCAAGTTAGAAAAAGCTATCCATTCAAAGCGTGAACAAGATGATTCTAGTGATATTCTCTTTCAAACGATAAGTCAGTGGAGAATCCTTCTTAGAATGTTAGGTAGACTCTATACTCAAGGAGTTAAGGTAGATTGGAAGTCATTTGATAGAGATTTTGCTAGAATGCGTGTCCATGCACCAACCTATCCGTTTCAGCGGAAGTACTACTGGATAACTGATAATATTGAACTTATTCCAAATTTCTCTATAGCATCAAAGGAAGCTTCTGTGACCACAGATGTTATAGAAGCATCCAACTCAAAGATAACTTATGCGAATCATTCGACAGAAGAAATCGTCAGGCTTATTTGGGAGAACCTATTGGGTCGTAAAGAGATTCAGGATCATGACAATTTCCTCAGTTTAGGTGGAGATTCTTTAACTATGATTCAAGTGAAGTCTCAAATTTCTAGTATTCTGAAGCTCGATATCTCTATTAAAGAATTGTTCAAGTATCCGACCTTCAAAGATTTTGTAATTTACCTTGAGAATGTTAGAGGTGATAAGAGCGAGAGAGAAATTGGGTTTCCTAGAGCAGAGGAGAAGGAGTGGTACCCACTATCACATTCCCAACGAAGACTTTGGTTCCTCTATCAAGTTGATCCACATTCAAGTGCTTATAATGTACCTTTGCACTTTCGGTTAAAAGGGTTGGTCAAACCTGACTTGTTAAGGGAAGCCCTACATTACTTAATGGAACGTCATACGGCCTTACGAACGATCTTCAAAGAAGTGAATGGAGAGGCGTTTCAAAAGGTTTGTGAACATCCAGCACTATCCTTACAATATCAAGATCTTTCAAATAAGAACGTTGATGAGCAACTTGAAATCATACAGAAGAGAATCCACCATGATCAAGTAGAACCTTTCGATTTAACAAAGGGCCCTAATTTCAGGGTGATTCTATTCAAATGTGATGATCAAAACTATCATTTTTACTTTAATCAGCATCATATTCTGACTGACGGTTGGAGTATGGATGTATTAATGGAAGAATTAGCAAACGTTTATATGGCTCTAGCTGAGTCTAAAACGCCAAACTTAAAAAAACCTGTACAATTTATTGATTATATCGAATGGTTTGATAATGCCATGAATGCTGGTAAATGGGAACGTGAAAGGGAGTATTGGCTTAACGATTTAGCGAAGCCTTTACCAAACTTAGATTTACCTATTGATTTCCAACGACCTGAGATTCAAACCTTTGAGGGAAGAGTTCGAAAGCTTCAACTCCCAAAAGAACTCATCTTTGCTATACGTTATATAGCTACTCAAGAGGGTGTCTCTTTATATATGCTAATGTTTACAGCTTATAAAATTCTTCTTCACTATTTTAGTCAGGAAGAAGATATCATCGTTGGTACTCCTGTTGCCGGGCGTACCGAGCAACCTTTAGAGTCAACAATTGGTTTCTTTGCCAATTCAGTTGCCATCCGCACGAATGTACAGGGTCATCAATCCATCGGAGAGTTGTTGCGAAAGGTTTCACAGAAATGTATGGACGCTATTGAATATCAATCCTATCCTTTTGATTTACTTATCGAAGAGATTATGCCTGAAAGAAATCTTAGCCGAACTCCTATTTTCTCAACTTTCTTCGTTTATCGAAATTCGGAAACTGTGAAGAAGAGAACCGATCAACTGATTCAATTTGATGTAACAAGCCAATCCCTAGAGGATATGGATGCAACAAGCAGTAAATTTGATTTAACTCTTAATATCGTGAGTAAAGAAGAAGGAGATCTGAATATATTTTTCGAATATAATACGGCTCTTTTCAGAGATTGTACAGTAGAGCGGATTACAGAAGTTTATCGTCGGATATTAGAAGAGTTAGTGCGTGATTTGAATACGCCTATTCGAGACCTTCAATTAATGAGTGCAGAAGAGAAGCTTCAATATGAATCTTTAAATCAAACAAATAGAGACCACCCAAGGGATAGAGTGATTCCAGAGCTGTTCTATGAGCAAGTCGAGTTATACCCAGAGTTACCTGCTATATCCGACGATAACCACATTCTCACGTATCTTGAGTTAAATCAACGGAGTAACCAGCTAGCTTATTGTCTTAGACAAAGAGGCATAGAGAGGGAACAAGTGGTTGGAATTTTGATGGAGCGTAGTGTAGATGCTGTTATTGCAATGTTGGCTGTATTAAAAGCTGGAGGCGCCTTTGTTCCTATTGATCCTAATTATCCTGAACAGCGTGTTCGTTACATGATAGAAGATAGTCAAGCTTCACTTCTCCTTACTAAGAGAAGAAATTTGGATGAATTAGGACTTGAACAAACAGAACATATTCTGTTTGTAGAGGAGATACCAAGTGAAGAACTCCCTTCTACGAATATGGAAGTGACAAGCAGACCAAGTGATTTAGCCTATATAATTTATACATCTGGTTCAACAGGAATACCAAAAGGAACAGAGCTTGAACACATAGGTGTCATGAACCTTGTCCATTGGAAGAAAAGAGAATATGGTTATGCCCAGAACGATACAGTATTGCAGTTTGCTTCCTTTAGCTTTGATGCATCTATATGGGAGATTTTCCCTACAATTCTTAATGGCGCCCATCTTTATATATTAAACGAAGAAGAACGAAGGTCTCCTGATGAGTTGATTAACACAATTCATGAGCAAAAGGCTACAACAATTACTGTACCAACTGTATTTTTTAATCAATTGAGCCGAGCGATATCTGAGAAAGATCTTACAAAACTCGTTTCATTAAAACGGATCTTTGTGGCTGGTGAAGCTTTAAAAGGTGAAGTAGTGAGAAATTGGCAAAAGCTTGTTGGGCAGAATATAACGATTATTAATGCCTATGGTCCAACCGAGACGACAGTTTGTGCTACTGTGTATCCGATCGACCATATCGTAAGCGAGGAACAAACCTATATCCCAATAGGTCGTCCGATTGACAATACTAGAGCATACATATTAAAGGAAGATCTTTCTCCTTGCCCAATGAATGTGGTGGGTGAACTGTTTATTGAAAGCATTGCTCTAGCAAGAGGATATCGAAATCAAGAAGAGAAAACGAAGCAAGCATTTATCGTTCACCCTTTCTCTACGAATGAAGAGGTGAGGTTATACCGTACGGGAGATATGGTTCGTTTGTTACCAGAAGGGAATCTGGAATACATTGGACGTAAGGATGACCAAATCAAAATAAGAGGCCATAGAGTAGAAATTGGAGAAATTGAAGAGTGTCTAATGAAGCATCCAGCTGTAAAGGAAGGAGCAGTCATAGCTATACAATTGCTGAACGATTTGTATCAGCTATATGCATTTGTAACCACAATGGACGCTTCTTCTAAATTGGAAGATATTCGCGGATTTGTGGCCACGTATTTACCAGATTACATGGTGCCAATGTACATGACTCAATTAGACCAAATGCCACTTACTCCAAATGGAAAAATAGATTACAAGCAGCTTCAAAAGCTAGAGGTTGTGGACTCTACTACTCAGTACAAGGAGCCTGCAAGAGAAATAGAGAAAATAATACAAGGTATTTGGATAAAATGTCTAGGAAATAAGAGAATCGGGATAACTGATAACTTCTTTAGTGTTGGAGGAGATTCTATATTGAGTATGCAAGTGATCTCTTTCCTTCAGCAAGCTGGATATATTGTCAAAGTACAAGACTTATTCCAACATCAAACAATTGAGGAGCTAGCCACATTTATAGAATCGACAGGAGTAAGAGTAGAAAAGAAAAGTGAGAGGGAAGAGTCTGTTGTTGGTGAAGTACCTCTTGCACCTATCCAGCATTGGTTGTTTAATTCTCGGGATGTAAATAGTGAGTATTATTTTATGCCTATCGCGGTAGATATACATGTACCGATAGATATTGAGCATCTCAGGAAAACCCTACAGATTCTAATCAATCATCATGATATGCTTCGTGCTATCTATGTAGAGGAGGATGGAGAAACTGCAAAACAATATATCCTCCCTCCCGAGGAAGTACAACTTCAATTAGTGGTCCATGACCTCTCAAGTCTTAGTGAGATGCAAAGTAAGAAAGAAACGGAACGAATAGAAAGTGTAATGAAAGAAAGCATCAGATTTGAAAAAGGAATACTCATGAAAGCGGCTCTCATCAAGTACTCTCCAAACAACCATCGCTTTCTTTGGGTCTTACATCACTTAGTGGTAGATGTCGTCAGCCTTCATGTTCTTAACATGAATTTAGTTCAAGTCTATGAAAGTTTACAAGAGGGGCTAGATCCTCTTAATTTAAGGAAAACAAGCTCCTACAAAACGTGGGTTGAAACAGTGACAAAGCAAATAAATGGGTTTGAAGGAGAAAAGGCGCTCCTATACTGGACTCCTATTCTAAAAGAAGATACTTCTATACCTATTCCTCTCGATCATCCAGAGGGCTCGAATCATATCGGAGATAGATTCATGCTTAAGGTCTTTATTGAGCAAGACAAGACAACAAAATTACTTACGGATATCACAACTTCTCAAGGTACATCTATAAAAGAAATATTACTAACGCTTGTCATGAGAGCTGTTGCCAAATGGTCAGGAAATCAGAAGGTGGGGCTATCAATTGAAGGTCATGGACGGGAGTCAATAGATAAGAAAGCTTCTCTTGATTTAACTCAATCTGTGGGTTGGTTTACAAGTATTTATCCTTTTTATGCTGACATTCCTCATAACCAAGAGGTGGGGGATACCATTCAACACATTAGTAGGAACTTAGCTGAAGTTCCACATCAAGGTGCTTCTTTTGGCATGTTACGTTACTTGCATGAAGATCCAACGATCAAGAAGATGTGTAATGATTTTAATATGCCAGAGGTCTCTTATAACTTTATGGGACAGCCGACTTATCTACAATCTAATTCAGAGAAATGGACAGCAGGGCAACAGTATGTATTAAATAATTCACCTGAGAGCGTTCGACCTTTTGAAGTACAAATTGTTGGGAGCATTTCACATGGTCAATTGATGATGAGCTTTGAGTTTTCCGAACATAGGCATCAGAAAGAAACAGCTGAGAAGCTAAGTAAACTATTTGTTCAGGAAACGGAGGAACTTCTATCTTCTTATACGAAAAATTCAAATAAAATAGGTGGAAACAGATAAACGGAGGAGATACGAATTGAATAAGAAAATCTTAGAGAAATTAGCTTCACTCTCTCCCGAACAGCGAGCCTTGTTGGAGAAAAGGTTACTAAGTAGGAGCACCCAGGATAGGGGGAGACAATCAATTCCAGCTATTTCAAGAGACAAAGATGCCTATTCATTATCCTATACTCAATTTAGAATGTGGTGGCTTGATCAGGTAGAACCAGGGAATCCAGCTTATATTATTCCAGTTGCAGTGCGAATGAATGGAAAAGTCGATTTGCGAGTATTAGAGCAAAGCCTTCAAACAATGGTCCAAAGACATGAATCCTTTCGTACGACATTCCATCAAGAAGGGGACACTCCTATTCAGAAGCTACATGTTACTCTAAAACTCCCTCTTCATGTCCTTGATCTTTCGGCAATGGAGGAGAGTGAGAAGAGAGAAAAGGCTATTGAAATATCGCGTAAAGAACTAAGACGTCCATTTCAGTTACATGAACTTCCACTTATACGCTCTAGCATCATTCGATTAGATCAAGAAGAGCATTTGTGGGTCGTTGCCATCCATCATATTGTCTTTGATGGTTGGTCGGTGGGTTTATTTTTGGAGGAAATTGGTCAATTATATCAATCTGCTATTCAAAAAAGGGAGTTCAAATTACCAGAATTCAATATTCAAAGTATTGACTATGCCGAGTGGGAAAAGAAACAACTGAATGAAGAGCAGATGCAAGGTCAGTTAACCTATTGGAAAGACCAAATGAAAGGTCCTCTTCCAGTGCTTGATCTTCCTGTCGACTCCCCTCGTCCTTCTAACAGGTCTTCAAATGGGAAGCAGATCAATATAATGATGTCCAAGGAAGTACATGATTCATTACAGGAAGTATGTCGTGTAGAAGAAGTGACACTGTTTACGGCTTTGATGACAGCGTATATCATCCTTCTCCATCGTTATTCACAGCAAGATGATATCATCGTTGGTTTTCCAATATTAGGAAGAGGCCATTCGGAAGTTCAGCAGGTGATCGGAGCATTTGTAAATACTCTCCCATTAAGGTGTCAACTTACTTCGGAGATGACTTGTCGAGAAGTTTTACAACAAGTGAAGAAGCTGACAATGGATGCTTTTACTCATCAAGATATCCCATTTGAAATGTTGATAGAAGAGATTCAGCCTGAAAGGCGAGCTTCCTATAACTCTTTGTTTCAAGTGATGTTTAATCTAAATAAACCAGTTCCTGAGATGGATATGGACGGATTATCCATGAAGTATGAGTTGATTGATCATCATACATCAAAGTTTGATCTTAATCTGGAAGTAAGGTTAAGTGATCATGGTGATTTTTTATGTACGTTCGAGTATAGTACCGATCTATTTAAAGAGGAAACCATTCAATTTTTTGCAGAACATTATAGAAAACTACTCCAATCCATGTCCGAGTCTATCGATGGAAAAATAGCAAACATGGATATGATGACAAAGCGAGATCAGTTAAAACTGACGGAGTTAAATGATACACATAAGTACTATCATTTGGATGCATTTCTTCAGGATTCTTTTGTTCAGCAAGCAGAATTGAATCCTGAACGTATCGCTCTGTTTGATCAGGACAAAACCATGACATATGGTGAATTACATGAACGTTCCAACAGAGTCGCTCATTTTTTGCATGAACAGGGCGTTGGGAGAAATCAACTGGTGGCTATCATGATGGAACGAGGCATCGATTTAATGGTAAGCTTATATGGCATTCTAAAAGCAGGAGCAGCCTATGTGCCCATTGATCCTGAGTATCCAGTTGACCGAATCGAATATATGATTCATGATTCCAATTCACATGTCATCATAAGTAAGCATAACTATTCAAATAGTATTTCTACATTCATAAAAGACGATTCACATAAAATGACTGTTTTATTCATGGATGAGGAGATTCATGTTGTTCCATCTGATATTGGCATAAAAACATATAGTTGGTCAGATCTTTCAACCTATTCTACACAGATACCAGAGGTAGAGGGTAGCCCAACGGATATGGCTTATATGATTTATACATCTGGTTCAACTGGAAATCCTAAAGGTGTACCGATACAGCATAGTGCGATTGTAAATAGATTGCAGTGGCATCAAGAACAATTTCAAGCGACTTCAGAGGATGTTATTGCCCAGCGTACATCCATATGCTTTGATGTTTCTGTATGGGAACTTTTTTGGGCGCTATCCTACGGGGCAAAGCTATCTATTGTTCCCTCAGATGTAGTCAAGGATCCTGAACGTTTATATGATCATCTTATAGAAAGAAATATCTCAATCATTCATTTCGTTCCATCCTTATTCAGTACATTTATTTCCTATTTACAAGATTTAGAGATCCGTCGTGCTATTCCATCTTTACGCTGGATTGTGACTTCAGGAGAAGCTCTACCTATTAAACCAGTGAATCAGTGGTTTGCTATGTTCTTTACACAGACGAAGATAGCCAATTTATATGGTCCAACAGAAGCTGCTGTTGATGTAACAAGCTATATTATTGAAGGGCCTGTCACTCATATACCAATCGGAAAGCCCGTCGCTAATACACAACTATTTGTCTTAGATCATGAAATGAAGCCATGTCCAATTAATGTGCCAGGTGAGCTCTACATCGGGGGTGTACAATTGGCCTTGGGTTATTACAAGCAAGAAGAGAAAACCGCTGAATCATTTATACCTAATCATCTGCCTTATTTCTCTGGAGAACGCTTGTATCGTACAGGCGATCTAGCTCGAGTTAAATCAACTGGAGATATAGAGTATCTAGGAAGAAAAGATAATCAAGTTAAGCTTCGTGGTTTCCGAATCGAATTGGAAGAAATTGAAACCCTTTTAGGTTTGCATCCTAAAGTCACACAAGTAGCTGTTGTTATTAGGGAATTATTGGATGACCAAATTCTACTTGCTTTTTATACCCAATCAAGTAAAGAAGTGAATGGGAAAGAGTTGAAGGATTATCTGGCTCAAAAAGTTCCTAGGTATATGATCCCTAGTCATGTTATTCAGTTAGATGAGATGCCATTAACCCCCTCTGGTAAGATAAATAGAAAGTTACTAAAAGAGACACAGCTGACAGAATTTCTTCATGAAAGAGAAGGAAGGTTAACAGCACCTACTACAGTAACCGAAAAAGAAATAGTAGTGATCTGGAAAGAGATATTATTACATGAACAAATTGGGTGTGATCAGAATTTCTTCGATTTGGGTGGACATTCTTTAATGGTTACCAAAATCATATCTAGAATAAGAAATCAATATGGATTGGATGTATCTATTCGAGACTTTTTCGAGAATCCAACCATTCGGGAATTCGCACGCATAGTTGATAACCTGAAGCAAAGTGGTGCACAGGAAGAGAGAAATTCTATTACGATTCCACAAGCTGAGAAGAAAGAATATTACACGCTTTCTAATAGTCAAAAGCGATTGTATTTTGTCTACCAGCTTGATCCTGAAAGCAACTCCTACAATATGCCTGGATGTCTCCATATACGAGGTGAGTTAAATATATGCGCCTTTAAGCAAGCTTTTCAGCTACTGATAAGTAGACATGATATTTTACGTACTCGCTTCATAGAAGTAGATGGAACGCCTATGCAAGATATTAAGAAAGAAATTGACTTTACCATACAAGAACATGATCTGACTGTTTATGCAGAGAGCGAACGTCAGAAAATCATGCAGGATAATATGTACGTAGATCAAACGCAGCCTTTCCATTTGGAAGAAGGTCCCTTACTACGAGCAAAATTGTTTGTTTTGAATGATATTGAATATCGCTTCTATTTAAATATGCACCATATCATATCGGATGGGTGGAGCATAGGAGTCATGGCAAAGGAAATCTGTAATCTATATGAAGATCTTTCTAAAGGCAATCATCCTTCTCTGGCAGACTGTGAGCTTCAATATGTTGATTATGCAGAATGGCAAGAAAAGAACTTGCAGAATGGCAGGTGGTTTGATCAGGAGGAGTATTGGTTAAGAACACTTTCGGGGCCACTACCTGAGCTTAAGTTACCTTATGATAAGAAGCGTCCACTTGACCAGGCTGTACGTGGAGAAGTCTATCCTTTTGTTATCTCAGAAGAATTAGCGCATCAGCTGCGTACATTTAGTCAAGAAAATCAGTATACTTTATTTATGGTTTTATTTGCTGCTTATGCTCAAGTTCTCTATCATCAAACAGGACAAAGAGATTTTATCATTGGAGTCCCGATTGCAGGGCGCTCAAACCAATCATTGGAATCGCTTATTGGACTATTTTTGAACAATTTAGCTATTCGATTGCAGATCCAACCAAGCTTTACACAACATGACCTTTTGGATCTAGTCAAAAAGCAATCATTAGATGCGTTCCAAAATCAAATATATCCTTTTGATTTACTTGTTGAGAAGATTAATCCAGAAAGAAAACTAAATCAGCCGCCCATTTTTTCTACCATGTTTAATCTGCAAAATACGCCTCTTGAAATTAGTTTGAGGAACATGGATGTTTCGCTAGAGTTAGGTATTACTGAGAGTATTAAATATGATATGCAACTTAGAATGTCAGAAGAAGACAACCGTCTTATAGGTCACTGGTGTTACTGTGCAGAATCATTTGAAAAGGAAACCATAGAAGAGATGGTTCATGAATTCAAAATAATAGTAGAACAATTTGTACAGACACCAGATATATTACTAGATGAATTAGATCTGCGTTCTGAAAAGGATCACAATTTAGTCGCTTCTTTGGGACTGTTTGATTCACTAGAGTAGATATTGTTCCCCACAAAGAATATTACTTTTCTTTGTGGGGATTTTTATTTGTATACTTTGAAGACCCCTTGTTGTGAAGCGGGTTCCGGAAAGCTTTTAAATATGGTCAGATCAGATGTGGGAAGGATTCTATGTCAGTTGTGTGTCACGCTCAGACCAAGAGGTTAGAACATAAGTATATTTTTAAAGCAAAAATAATAGTTTTACATCAGAAAAGCGCGATAAATCAACGTTTATAAATTGATTTATCACGCTTTTTAAGGTTTTTAAAGCCTCTCTGAATTTTATGTTATTACTTGTTAACGCCGCTTAATGGTGATACTTTTTCAGCCTTTCTACGTTTACGATATAATATCTCGAACACAATAGGCACGATGAACAAGGTCAAGAATGTGGAAGAGATAAGCCCCCCAAGTACAACAACGGCAAGGCCTTGTGAGATGACCATAGAGTTACCTATTCCAAGTACCATTGGTAGGATAGCAATCATTGTAGCGATTGCTGTCATAAGGATAGGTCTTAATCGAACAATACTTGCTGCTAGAAGTGACGCTCTTACGGATTCACCACTTTCCATTTGCTGTCCTACTCGATCTAATAGAACGATAGCATTTGAGACGACGATTCCTATAAGCATTAAGAAACCGATCATACCATTAAGTGACAGAGGCTGTTTGGCAATATACATGGCAACAAGTGATCCAATAACAGAGAATGGAATAGAGAAAAGAATAGCAAATGGAACCTTTCCTCCACCAAATGTTAAGACGAGAACCATATACACGACAGCTATTGCAACGATTATAGCAACTCCCATGTCCATAAGCATTTCATTAATTTGTTCATTTGACCCACCTAGGGAATAGGATGCACCTTCTGGAAGCTTCAGAGATTGTATAGTTTCTTTCACTTTCTTATTTACTGCGGACTTATTATCTCCAACAATGCTAGCAGTTACAGAAGCATATTCTTGACCATTTAGTCGTTGTAGAGACCCAGGTTGGTCTACTTTGGTTACTTTTGCAACCTCTTTGATTTGAATAGGCGTTCCTGCTGGAGTTAGCATCTGTAAGTTGGAGATTTCCTCAATATTATGAATACCCTTCGAATCAGCTAACTGCATAAATACAGGTGTTTCATCCTGGTCACTCAGTAATGTTGCTATTTTTTGCTCAGTAAAAAATGGACGAAGGATGTATCCGATTTGAGCTGATGTCAGTTCATGAGTAGTGGCTATGTCATGATTAACAATGACTTCGACCCCTTCAATTCCTTCTTGTAGGTTATTTGTTACATTTTCAGTGCCATCAATTTTGGCGATTGCTGCTGTCAATTGTGCAGCGGCTCGTTCAATGACATCTCGGTTTGGTCCATTGACTGTCACTCTAATATCAGGACCACCTGGTGTCATAACGATACGATAGACGTCAAGTAGTTTATTTTTCTCTTTTGGTTGTAATTCGTTTTTCTTATCTTTGATAAATTGTTCAATGTTCGTATCGCTTGATAATGTAATCATCCAGGTTGCAGCATTGTTTACAGACGCTGTTTTGGATTGACCGCTAGGACTTCCCACAATAAGCTGTGCATTCTCCACTCGGTGATCTTGTCTTAATTTCTGGTCTATTTCCTCAGCAGCATGTTGTACCTCTAACAGGTCAGTTCCACGAGGTAAAGTAAGTTGCATAGCTACAGCCTTATCTTCACCCTCAGGTAAAAAGTTAAAACCTATAAAAGCAACAATAGGTAAAGAACCTAAGAACAAGATGAGAGAGATGATAATCACAGATAATTTATGATTTAAAGACCAATTGAGTGCCTTTTGATAGCTTAATGCTAATTTTGATGGTGCTGCATGATGACTGATTGTCTTTGATTTACGCATAAGATAATAGGCTAATACTGGTACTACAGTAATAGAAACAAATAGAGATGCGAGTAAACAAATAACGACCGTCGTAGCAAATGGACCAAATACAATACCTATTGACCCATTAAGCATAGCAAGGGGGGCAAAGACAGCAATGGATGCAATTGTAGAAGATACAATTGCCTTAGATACTTCTTTTACTGCATTGTTTAAAAACTGAATACTCATTTTCTCTGTTTGGTTACGACGAATAATATTTTCAATAACAACAATCGAATCATCAACCACACGACCAGTAGCTACAACAATACCTGCAAGAGTCATAATGTTAAGTGGGATTCCTAATTGTAGCATGCAGATTAAAGTAATTAAAAACGACAACGGAATCGAAATAATCGAAATGAATGTTGCACGGAAGTTCCTAAGGAAGAATAAGATAATAAGGGATGCAAATAATGCCCCTAATGCTCCTTCACGAACTAATCCAGAAATGGAACTCTTAATATCATTCGCTGTATCATAAATGACGTGAAACTCCACTTTATCTGAATGGTTGCGTAGTTCTTTTTGGACTAACTCACTTACTTTTACCGTGTTTGAACCTTCAGATTTTAGAATATTAAATGTTACAGAAGGTTTTCCGTTTATACTTGTGATAGTTTCGGAAGAATTAGAATATTCTAAAGTGGCAATGTCTTTCAGTCGAACTTCAGGTTCAGTTCGTAGAGAAAGATTACTTAATTTTTCTTTTGAATGAAGAGAACCATTTAATGTAACTGTTTCATTTTTCTTATCTAATGTGACGGTACCTAATGGTCCATTTAAGTTTTGTTCTTCAATCATTTTTGTTACTTGCTGATAGCTTACTTGTTTTTCCATTAATTTATTAGGATCGACTTGAATCATAAGCTTGTTTGTCTTTTGTCCAAGAACTTGTATGTTATGTACCCCTTGAAGCTGTCTCACTGCAGGAATAATGGTATCTGTAAGTTCTTTTTGGAATTCAGCCTCACTGACCCCATCTTTAGCACTTAATGCACTATATAAAATAGGATTACTTTCTGCTGAATTCTTATGAACACGCTTAAACAATATATCGTTTGGAAGGTTTACCGAATTGACAGCTTCCTCTACTTTGGACTTTTTGGCATCTAGATCCTCTTCTGAGTCAAATTCTACTCGAATAAAAGTGAGTGCATCAGAAGTTGTTGAGGACATGTCTATAACTCCTTCAACACTTTGAATAGCACTTTCAAGTGGAGCCGTTACCTGTGCTAATGCCTCTTTAGCTGATGCGCCAGGGTACACGACATTAACATAGACAACAGGTGCGGAAGTATCAGGCATGGCTTCCAGGTTTAATTTTGTACTTGAATAGACCCCTCCAAATAAAAGAAGAAAAATTAAAATGAAAATTGCAAGGGGATTTTTAAGGGAAAAGCTAGTCAGTTTGCTCATCATAAAACGTCATCTCCTAACTGTTAGTACTTTATTGTTTTAGTATCTTGTATTCCAAGGTTCTAATGCTATAATAAATTATATTGGAAAAAAATACAATATATTTACAGTAATTTGGTACAGAAAAACCTATTTTTGTTAAAATTTGTTGACAAATTCCATTTATTATTACTAACATTATTAAAAGAACGAGGTGAACTATCAATAAATTATGGAAAATATCCAATTGAAGAAAGGTGTTCTTGAATTATGTGTACTAATGCTAGTGAGGAAAAAGGATCACTACGGTTATGAACTAGTGATGAGTATTTCTAAATATTTTGAAATATCAGAAGGGAGTATCTACCCTCTTCTCCATAGAATGACAAAGGAAACCTTGTTCACTACATATTTATTGGAGTCAAAAGCAGGTCCTCCTCGAAAATATTATAAGATAACGGAAAAAGGTGTACAGAAGCTTGAAAAGTTAGTAGATGAGTGGAAACTCTTTGTTTCTAGTGTTCAAGATATTTTAGATGATTGGGGTGACGAGAATAGCAGTGAGAAATGACTTTATTAACCAATTGAGTAGTAATCTAAAGAACATGATTCAACAAGAAGAACTAGAAGAAATATTAGAATCATATCGGATGCATATTGATTCAGCACTTGAAGAAGGTAGAGATGAATTGGACGTTTTAAATGAATTAGGAGATCCGAAAGAAATAGTCATGGAAGTCCGAGCACAATTCATGTTCGATCAAGAGATTAAAGAGCCAAGGATGAAAAATTTAATGAAAGTTTTATTTCTTTTTGGAAGTCTTAGTTTATTTAATCTTATTTTAATGTTAGTTCCTTTTCTACTATTAGTAGGTTTTGTAGTTCTACTATATGGATTGTTGGGTGCCTTCATTGCATCTCCAATCATCTTTCTACTATTAGATGGGATACCACAAGGAGTTGCAGAGTGGTTAAATATTTTAACAGGAATTCTCTTTAGTGTCATTGGTCTTCTTCTATTAAGGAGAGTGGTTCAGTTTACAAAATGGTTGTACGTACTTGTTCTAAAATATATACGCTACAACACACATTTATTGAAAGGGAGAGTATGAGAAAATGAATAAGAAGAAAAAAAGGTGGGTGGTTTTTATGTCAGTTCTATTTACTACTTTGGTATTGAATACAGCGTGTAATGCTAAAGTGACAGGTAATAGTGTAAACCTTGAGGGTCAATTTGATGGAAAAGCAATCGATAATATTTCAGTTTATTCACCTACAGCCAAGGTCTTTCTTGAAAAATCTAAGGATGATAGCATTCATGTTAAATTAAGCGGTACATTTAGTGGTAGTAAAGAAGAAGAAGATAAATTAATATCTACTATGGTAAATGGTTCAGAACTAATTGTTAAGGTTGAGAATGCAGGAAGTAGGCTTTGGAAGCAAAATAAATTACAATTAGATATTCAAGTGCCTGATAAGGACTACGAAAAATTTGTAATAGAAACATCTAGTGGAGATATCAAGATGGACAAGCATACCGTCAATATATTGGATTTAGAAGCATCCTCTGGAGATATTGAAGTTCCTAGTTTTCATGGTTTAGAATTTAAAATAAAAACAGACTCAGGCAACATTGATGCAAAACATTTAATGGGTAAAGGCGATGTCAAGGCATCATCAGGTGATGTAAAAATTTCCCTTGATGATTTTTCAGAATCTGTATCGGTAGAAACAAGCTCAGGAGATGCGAAAGTGTATGTTCCTGAAAATGCAGCCTTTCATATAGAAGCTAAGACAAAATGGAAAAAAGCATCAATTAATCTGCCTGTTACCATCGTAAAGAACGAAGATGAAAAGGTTATTGTCGGTAAGGTAAATAATGCTGAAACAGCTCCGACATTACATATCAAAACATCTTCAGGTAAATTCTTACTTGATAAAAGTAGTAAGTAAAGGAGGAGGAGAATATTCGGATGAGAGAATTAATAAATAATAAACCAAAGCTAATATGTATACCCTATGCTGGGGGAACAGCCACTTCTTATCAACAGCTTAGTACATGTTTGGGAGAGCAGTGGGAGATTGTAGTTACTGATCCTCCAGGGCATGGTTCAAATACAATGCCACTAATAGATAATCTAGAATCTTTAGTATCTTATTATCTCGAACTCTATCAAGAACATTTTACCTCTTCATTTGCTTTATTTGGGTATAGTATGGGGGGGAAGATTGTCCATCGAATGGCACAAGAATTAGAGGAAAGGGATGTTCATCCTCTAGCTGTGTTTATATCAAGTATGTACTCTCCAAATATTGTTCCACAGAGACTTGCACATTTGGAGAAAAACTTGTTTTTGAAACACTTATTATCACTTGGGGGCATTCAAAAGGAATTGCTAGAACACGAGGAATTTGTAAACTATTTCTTACCTATTATAAGAGCAGATTTTAAGGCGGTTGAAGAACATCTTTATGAGAATAAACATATTTTAAATACACCTATGCATGTTTTTGTTGGTTTACAAGATGAAAGAGCAACCCCTGATTCTGTACATGACTGGACAAAATGGGCACATCAAATAAGCTTCAGCTATTTTGATGCGGGACATATGTTTTTATCTGAATATGCTGATTTAATTGCTAAAAAGGTCAATGATGTTTGTGCTTTGAAGAGTGATAAGGTCGCTATTAATTGAAGGGCAACTGGTGAAGGAATCGTAAGGTTGAAGCCTTGTGTTAATGAATCAGGTAATAAAAAAATCACTTTAAACGATTCAACAGGAAACTAAATAGCTAATATTTCATGGAAGTAACAATTCAAGTAGTTGTGAAACAAGAAGAAGACGTAAACGCGTCCATGGAACAAATGTCTGCAGGTACCCAATTCATCAGAGGAGTGGCAAGAATAGCTACATGAAGCATCTGTCTCTTCGCAGGTATCAACATCTGCTGAAGAATAACAAGGAATAAAAGTAATGCATCCTCTCTCAAGGATTAGGAATCAAAAAGTATCCGCTGAGAGGATGATTTTTTTTGGAAGAGCTATTTATTGGTATTTTATACATAAACCATATGTGCTCAGGAGTACCTTATAGGTACACAAATACGTAATACGGTGTTATATATTATACTCGTCCTGAAATCTCTACTTTTGGGAGCTATGCGAACAACGGATTCATCAGAAAAATTCATGCCTGGAGAACCTTTTAGCGCACCCAATGAGCGAATCAGATTGATATAGGGGATATAAAAAAGTACTAATGGAGGGTGACTATGAAAATATTTCTTTTGGAATTACCGGAACATTTAGAAGTTGATGCTGAAAGTTTTTTTGTGAGATATATAGATAAAAAAAAAAGAACAATTAAATAAATTCTTTTATAAAGAAGACAAGTACCGATCGATATTAAGTGATGTTCTAGTTCGATATATATGTTTAAAGGAGCTTAAAATAAGGATTAGTGAGCTAGAATTTGAAAAAAATCTATATGGGAAACCTTATCTAAAGAACAATAGTGACTTTCACTTCAATATTTCTCATTCTGGCAAGTGGATTGTTTGTGCTGTTGGAAGTACCTCTTTAGGAGTAGATATTGAAGAAATAAAAGAAATTGACTTGGGTATAACTAAATTTTTTTCAGAATGGGAAAATAACTATATACATGATGGAAATGACATTGAGAAATGGGAAAGGTTTTTTGATATTTGGACTCTTAAAGAAAGTTATATTAAAGCGGTTGGAAAAGGTATGAGTATTAACTTAGACTCATTTACAATAATGTACGATGGTATAATACCGAGATTAATTAGCAGTGTTTCCGAACAGGAAAAATATTATTTTAAACAATACAACATATCGATTGCTTATAAGTTAAGTGTGTGTTCATTGAGTAATAAGTTTCCTAGAGAAATAGAGTATATCGACACCTCACAAATCTTTATGTATCTTAAAAACGTTGAAGGTTAAAATCGATTGCTTTAGTGATTACATACTTCGCTATTGTTTAATATTGTGTTAGTAACAATCTGAGTTTATTTTTTAATCTGGCAACATAGTCTGTTCAATCTAATAACAGAAACATAAAACTTCATTAAATAGTAAACTCTTAATCTCTCTTGCATCAGCAGTAAAAGTAGCTCCAGTATTTTTGTAACGAAATAGGTTGCCTCATTTACAAAAAAATTGCTTCCTTTAAGGGGAGGCGGTTGAAGTAATAATTGTTTGTCAAGTTAGCGATGTAACAGTTGTCCAACAGATAAAGGCAACTCATAATGAGCAACCGACATTTTTTGTCTATGATAAATATCCTGGTGGCATAGGCTTAAGTGAAAAGGTATATGATTTATGGGAAGATTTATTAACTAGGACATTGGAGCATGTAGCAGGCTGTGCTTGTGAATCAGGTTGCCCATCATGTATAGGGACTCAAGATACCTTTGAACAAGCGAAGAAAAAGTAATAGAGTTACTTTGAATTTTAAATTAGAGATAAAAGAGGGCATGAGAGGAAAAAAGTCTAGCACTATTCCTTCAAGCCCTCTCCCAGTTTACGAGCTTGGAAGGATGCTTTAACGCAACTGGTTTATAAAAAAATACAGAGCAGCACCACGTAAAATGATGTTGCCCAATACAATTCAACCTAATTACTTTGTTGTAATATATACAGCGCCATCAAACGTAATACCTGCACCTAGTGCTTCGCTTACAAAACGTAAAGGCACCATAGTTGTTCCTTTATAAATTTCAGCTGCATGATTTAAATTAATTGTAGTTGTAACGCCGTTTGAATTAACGTAAGCTTTTTTATTTCCAATGCCAATGACAATTTTTTTATTATCTTTGTGTGCCGTCACTTTTTTTGTTGCGTTGTCATAAGTAACAGTTGCCCCAAGTGATACAAAAATAGCTTTCATAGGAACTAAAGTTGTTCCGTTTTTAATATAAGCACTTGGGTTGTAATATTGCTTAACGTTATTGATATATACATCTACCGTTGTAAGCACTGGTTCTGGTGTGCTTTGATATGTTGGTTTTTTCTGATTTATATTGGTAGAAGGCACTGGCTCGTTGGCTTTATTATGATAATGATAACCTGAGCAAAGACCTTTTTCTTTAGACTTATCAGAACAGTTATGACCACCATTACTATCAAGACGACCCGGGTGTGCATCAGCCGTTAAGGATGTCGCCATAAACAAAGACAACACTGTAATAAATAAAACTAATTTTTTCATAAATATCCTCCTATTAATAAAATATGTAATTATTATACTGTTAAATGGGTTATATTTACAATATTTTACTACGAATATTAGTTTTCATATGGAAGAAATCTATTAAGCGATGATCTAATCAAAGTTAACGTACTCGTATTTGATAAAAGAAAATAGACAACAATAATATTACAGAAGATTTTGGCGTATATGTATCATTTAAAATGACGGCACAGTATGGTATAAATCTGAAAACCTCTTTAATTTCCCCATTTCTTATTTATTTTTTCTTTTCCTATGCATGTGTGCAGATAATTTGAATATCTTGTTTTTATGTTCCTTAATCCGGTTGTGCTAATTAAGTGTCAATTTCGTGAGTATTAGTGACAATTTCACTATTTTCAATTATTCATTGTATTCTAAAACATCCTAACTGTACCGTATAATCACATCATCCACTTGGTTTCATATGTATAGCCATTTAAATCTACACGCGGAAAGCTGCTATGAAACGAAAGAAAAGTGATAAGAACACTCGTCTAGCCTTACTACTTTTACCTTCTTTTTGTGCAGAAGCTAAAAGATGAGTTATGATTGCAATAAGTGAAGAAAAAATACTATAAGTTAAAGCAATATAAAATGCAGAAAATGAGTGAATGTAATGTCTTACGAAAATAAAATTTTACAAATGAAAAAAATGCTCGGTAAAAAAACGACAACAACTATAAAAAAAGAGGCTAAAACTGCTTTTCAAAAACCTGTATCTCCAAGCTATACAGAGCAGTGGGAAAAAGCGGGACTGACAGTTGTAGAAAATGAATTCGGTATTGTATTTAAACGGCAAGTACGTTATCCATTTAGTTATCAGCACGGTCATTATAAATTGCAGTCATTTTTTGATGCGTTAGTAAAATGGAAAGAGGCAAAGTTCGAACATCCATATGCGTTAGAAATAAATGAAAAAGTATTGTTTTTTGATACGGAAACGACTGGCTTAAAGGGTGTAGGCACACAAATTTTTCTACTAGGTTTTTTAGAAGTGTCAGAGGAAGATGAAAGTTTTATTTTAACTCAATATCTTTTAGCGGATCCTGCTCATGAAGCAGCGTTACTTTTTGAATCAAAGCTTTGGCAAAAAACTGCGACGGTTATTACTTACAATGGAAAAAGCTTTGACTGGCCACAACTTGAAACACGTTGGACGCTCCACCAAAAAGAATTACCTAAGCTACGTACACAACGTCAAATCGATTTATTGCATAGTTCGAAGCGTTTATGGAAAAATGATATGGAACGAATGAAATTAAAATCTGTGGAAGAAGAGAAGCTTGGTTTTTCCCGCATTGGAGATATACCTGGATATCTTGCACCTATAATATATTTAGATGCCATTAAAAGCGGTGTTCCAGATGCACTGATGAAAGTCCTTCTTCATAATGAATGGGATTTACTTTCACTGATTACGCTTTATGTCCATTCTACAAATTTGCTATTTGAAGGGACAAGCGAAGAATCGGCCAAAACGTTTACAAATATCGGTAAGTGGTATGCCGATTTAAAAGAGAGTTCGCAGAGTGTAAAGGTTTTAGAGAAAGTTACGACCCAATTTGATGCACTTGAAGCGGGAAATGCACAATATTATTTGGCCATACAGCATAAAAGAAATAAAAAGTTTAGTGAAGCAATCGATGCATTTGTGGCTTCTCTACATTTTGTTGATCAACGAAAAAAGTTGCACGTATTAGAACAGCTAGCTATGATATATGAGCATCAAATGAAAGATTATGACCAAGCCCTTTATTATACGCAAGAGGGTATAAATTTAATAAAGAAGAATGAGCAATGGAGAGTAGATCAAAAGCAAAAATGGGGAATTTCTTGGGAGAAGAGGTTGCTCAGGTTAGGAAATAAGAAATAATTTCCTGGGTAAGCGCAAGAAACGACAAGTTTTGCCTTACATTTGATGTTTTCAGACGATATAATGTGATGAAGTATGCTATAATTAAACGACGTAGTGTGAGGAAGGGCGATGTGAATGGATATTAAATTAACGTCAAAAATGATCCTTGAAAAGGAATTTAAGAAAAACTTTAAAGGCTACAATGTAGAAGAAGTCGATTCATTTCTTGATGAGATAATACAAGACTATGAAACGTTCGAAAAAGTGGTGGCCCAACTTCGTGAAGAAAATAAACAGTTAAAAGAAGAAATTGATAATACACCTAAGAGACAACCTGTCGCATCGACAGCTGGTACGACTAACTTTGATATTTTAAAACGTCTTTCTAATTTAGAGAAACACGTCTTTGGTAGTAAGTTGTACGAATAAATTTTTATCAATAATGTTGTATTTATCATAAAACTCTAGTATAATCTTTTTATCATCATGAAATTCTGGTAATCGCTGCGGCGCTAGACGTCGTAGAGGAAAGTCCATGCTCGCACGGTTCTGAGATGACCGTAGTGTTCGTGCTTACTGAAAAAATAAGGTAAGGCAGCTGTAAAAGCTGACGGCGGAAGGAAAACCTAAGTCTTTATGATATGGTTGAAACTTCCTGAAAGTGCCACAGTGACGTAGCTTGTTTGGAAACATGCAAGGTGGAACGAGGTAAACCCCACGAGTGAGAAACCCAAATTATGGTAGGGGCACTCTCTAAAAGGAATTGAACGGATAGAGGGACAGAGTTCGCTCTGTAGATAGATGATTACTACCCGGTCGTACGAGGCGATAGCTGTTTGAGTACTCGGGAACAAAACATGGCTTATGGAATTTTTTTGATGCTTATTATGAAATGACAAGCGCTCTCCAATTTGGTGGAGAGCTTTTCTTTTGACTATAGTAAGAAATAATTACTTGTGAAGCATGTCTAAACATGCGCGATATACGTTTGAGAATAAGGCTGTACACTGTTGGTCATGCCTCTGTCGCTACGATTCGAAACAAAAACATCTAGATCAATTATGTCTTGGCATAATTGTGTCCGGAATCGGCTTTGTGCTTAGGCCTGCACGAGGGCCGACACGATGTCGGTCATTTCGATAATGCCACAGGATGTGGCGTTTTTACCGATGCAGGTCAGTTAGCCGTTATCGCATGGATGCGATGATTTTAGGCTAACATCCCCTAAGAACTCCTTACCGATTCTGTGACATCCGCCGGAGGCTTTAGGCCAACATGAAGTTGGTCACTCAGTCGTTGCCACAGGACGTGGCGTTATTAGACTGAGTTCCTCTATTTCAGCGGTTGTTTGGACACACGCTGAAAAGTAGCTTAAATTGGCATACATCTCATCACCTATAGAGGTGGGAGACTTCTGTAACGGACGTTTCGCTACAGAAAATATTTGTAGCTGACGTTTCACTTTCGCTACGAACACATTTGCTGAAAGAAGTTAAACTGTTATCGCAACGATGTACATATTGTCTACATATGAGTAGACTGGCGCAAAAGCGCTTTTCTAAAAAATGAGGGTAGTATAGAGAGATAGGATGGAGCGGAATCATGAGCGGAGTGAACGATAGTCTGGAGAAGCTAAATTCGATTTCCAAATATCCTACTGCCTTATTGACAAAAATCTTCGAAAATGTATCTGAAGGGATTATGATCACGGATAAACATAAAAGAATAGAATTGGTTAATCCTGCATTTGAATTTGTAACTGGCTATAAACGTGATGAAGTGATGGGTAAAACACCAGCCGTTCTACAGTCAGGTGTACATGAATTACAATTTTATTTAGATATGTGGCAAATGATACGACAAGAAGGCACTTGGCAGGGGGAAATATGGAATCGTCGTAAAACCGGAGATGTATATCCAGAATGGTTAACAATTGTCGGTGTAGCTGACGATGAGGGTGAGATTACAAATTACTGTGGCATTTTCTCGGATTTGTCTGAAAGAAAGATCGTAGAAAATGAACTAGAAAAGCGTTTGTTAACGGACTCATTAACGGAAGTATCAAATCGATTTGCGTATATTGAAAGAATGGATAATTTATTAGAATCAACTTCTACTATCTCTCATTCAGTACAGCATGCAGTCTATTTTTTAGACTTAGATCGATTTAAACAAATTAATGATACGTTAGGTCATGCTGTTGGAGATACGATGCTAGTAGAAGTAGCAAAACGCTTAAAAACATTGTTGAAAAATAAAGATATCATCGCTAGATATGGCGGTGATGAGTTTATTATAACGTTGACAAACGTAAAAAGTGCTAAAGAAGCTGCAAATTTTGCTGAACAAATTATAGGTATTATTGAACAGCCTTTAGATATTAATGGCCAAGATATTTTTATTTCTACAAGTATTGGTATCAGTATGTATCCAATTGATGGTGAAACAACAGAGCAATTGATTCATTGTGCTGACAAGGCGATGACGTATTCCAAAAAGAATGGTCTTAACGACTATGCATTTTATTTTGATGAATTGAAGACGGACTCTCAGCGTGTTTTATTATTAGATTCGGAACTTCGGAGAGCCATTGAAAGCCGGGAATTTGAGCTGCACTTCCAACCTAAAATATCTATGGAAAATGAAAAGATACAAGGGGTAGAGGCACTTATTCGCTGGAAAAGTGAAAGTCTAGGATTTGTCTCTCCAGCAGAATTTATTCCTTATGCGGAGGAAACAGGATTAATCATACCTTTAAGCGAAGTAATTTTAGAAAAAGCCTGTGAAGCAGTTATAGAGATGCGTCAATCTGGCTATAAGACTCCAGTTGCCATCAATATTTCCAGCATTCACTTTAAGCAACAAAACTTTTTAGACTCTGTTCAAGCGATATTAGAGCGTTACAACACACCTGCTAACAATTTTGAAATCGAAGTTACAGAACGAACAGTGATGAACAGTGCAAATGAAACGGTTAGCAAGCTTGTGCGACTAAAGAAAATGGGCTTTAAAATTTCTATTGACGATTTTGGGACAGGCTATTCGTCTCTTAGTTATTTAGTTCGTTTTCCCCTCGATTATTTAAAAATCGATCGAAGTTTCATTCAGCATATTGGCTCACTCGATGAAAAACAAGCAGTAGTGGATGCGATTATTCAAATGTCGCATCGTTTAAAAATGAAAGTTGTTGCTGAAGGTGTAGAACAAGCACAACAAGTGGATATACTACGTAAAATGAACTGTGATATAATCCAAGGCTATTATTACAGTAAACCTTTACCACTTCATGAACTTATGGAGTTTCTGGAGTATTGGGAAATTGAACATCAAGGAAGGAATTAGTGTATGGCAAACTATAAATTAGTAGCAACTGCTGCAATGGGATTAGAGTCGATTGTGGCACAAGAGGTAAAGGCTCTAGGCTATGAAACAACAGTCGATAACGGTAAAGTGTATTTTGAAGGTGACGAGGCGGCCATTGCACGAACAAACTTATGGCTACGTGTAGCAGACCGAGTAAAAATTGTTGTAGGTCAGTTTCCTGCTAAATCTTTTGAACAATTGTTTGAAAGTGTAAAAGCGTTACCTTGGGAAAAATATTTACCCGTTGATGCAGCTTTCCCAGTATCGGGGAAGTCTGTAAAATCAAAATTATTTAGTGTACCAGATTGTCAGGCTATTACTAAAAAAGCAATAGTAGAGCGCATGAAACAGCATTATAAGCGTTTAGGATTTTTAGATGAATCTGGTGCAACTTATAAAATTGAAGTTTCAATCTTAAAAGATGTGGCTACACTTACTATTGATACATCGGGTGTTGGCTTGCATAAGCGTGGGTATCGTCAAGCACAGGGTGAAGCACCATTAAAAGAAACATTAGCAGCGGCACTCGTACAAATTTCAAAGTGGAATCCAAATCGACCATTCGTTGATCCATTTTGTGGTTCAGGCACAATTGCTTTAGAAGCAGCAATGCTTGGACAAAATATTGCACCAGGCTATAATCGTGAATTTATTTCAGAGGAATGGCCATGGATGAAGGCAAAAATTTGGGATGCAGTGCGAGATGAAGCTGATAGCTTAGCGAACTATGATCAACCATTAGAAATTTTTGGGTCAGATATCGATCATCGCATGGTGAGTATTGCACAAGAAAATGCACTAGAAGCGGGCTTTGGTGATATGATTAAGTTCAAGCAAATGCAAGCACGTGATTTTACAACACAGCTAACAGATGGTGTTATGATTGGTAATCCACCATATGGGGAGCGAATTGGGGACATTGAGATCGTGGAGCAGGTAATTCGTGATTTAGGAAAAGTCATGAAAAACTATCCGACTTGGTCTGTGTACATGTTATCCTCAATGAAAAACTTTGAGGAACTGTACGGTCATCAATCGACAAAGAAACGTAAATTATTCAATGGCTTTATTGAAACGAATTATTACCAGTTCTGGGGACAAAAGTCTAAAAGAGATTAACGAATGATAACGGAAGATAAGATTTTTTCTTATCTTCCGTTTCGTCGCGTATAATAGGACCAGATAGTTAGAGGGGGAGCGTCAATTGCGTAAATCTTTACCATTTGTATTAACGAAGGACCGCTCATTTTTTGAGTCATTAGGTGACTGGATGGGGGACGTCCTTTACGATGAATTACCTGAAAAGGGCTTTGAATGCCGTGATGAGCAAATCTTTATGGCTTATCAAATCGAGCAGGCTTTAAAAGAGAAAAACGTGCTTTTTGCAGAGGCAGGGGTAGGGACTGGTAAAACAATTGCCTATTTACTACCGGCTGTATCTTATGCACGCTATACTGGTAAACCAGCCCTTATCGCATGTGCTGATGAAACTTTAATTGACCAGTTAGTAAAAGAGGGCGGCGATATTTATAAGCTACAAAAAATGTTAGGTCTTGAAATCGATGTCCGCCTAGCAAAGTCACGTGACCAATATTTATGCTTAAAGCGTTTTGAGGAAGCTGAGAAAGTCGAAACTGATGAATGGATTGATGATATTTCGTTTTCTATACCTGATGGAGTGTATGCACAGGGCTCGATGATTGCAATACAACCCTATGGTGAACGAAGCGATTATCCAACAGTCAGTGATGAAGATTGGCAAAAAGTAAATTACAACTCGATTATGCAGTGTTCAGTATGTGACCTACGTAATCGATGTGGTCAAACATTACATCGTGCACATTATCGTAAATCAGCGGATCTCATTATTTGTTCACAAGACTTTTTGATGGAACATTTAGCTACAAAGGAGTCACGTGAACGTGAAGGGCAATTAGCTTTATTGCCGGATGTATCAATGATCGTGCTAGACGAAGGTCATTTATTAGAATATGCTGCACAAAAAGCAATGACGTATAAAGTACAGGCGACAACTATTGTTCAATTGTTAGAGCGTTTAATGGTAGATGGTGTGCGAGAACGTACATTATATGCGATGGAAAAATTACAAGATGACCATGAGCTATTTTTTGACCAACTGCGAGACGATCTAGTCGCTTCTGAAGAAGAGCGTAAACGTATTAACAAATCGCCAAATCTATTGAAATACGGGAAACAGCTTATTCAAGATGTCGAAACATTACTTGAGGAATTTGTTTTTGAATCTGAAATGTATATGATTCCGGAGTATGAATTAAATATGGCAGAGGAGTATTTAGAACAATACGAGGCTTCTTTACGTATTTTTATAGCACAGGGAGATGCAGTAGATTGGTTAGAGGAAACTGATGGGGAAGAAACGCTTGTCATTATGCCGCGTCTTATCACAGAAGTTTTAGCAGAAAAACTATTCTCTAAAAAACTTCCAATCATATTTTCTTCAGCAACTTTATCAGTGAAAAAAGATTTTTCATATATTGCCTATAGTTTAGGAATTCGTGATTATCAATCGTTTTCTGTTCCTTCTCCATTTGATTATGAAGAAGTTATGCGAATTTATTTACATGAACTTTCTCAAAAGGAGAAAACGTCGCGGGTTCAACAACTATTACGTGACGGTGAAAAAACTTTAATTTTATTTAAATCCAAACAAGCAATGTTAGATTTCAAAGCGGAACTACCTCTTATGGAACGAATGTATGTAGCGTTTGAAGGGGATCGTGAACTGTCAGGAATTGTTCGTGATTTCCAAGAAGGCACGATTAAAACATTATGCTCCTATCATTTATGGGAAGGTCTAGATTTGCCGGAGGAGGCATTAACACGGGTTATTATTTTTGATTTACCGTTCCCTCCACACGATCCATTATTTGATGCGAAACGTACATTTGCAGAAAATCCATATGAAGAAGTGGAATTACCATTTATGCAACTTCGTTTGCAGCAAGGAATGGGGCGTTTAATTCGTACTTCAAACGACCGCGGAGATATCCATATTTTAATGAATGAAGAAGAGGCAAAGCAGCGTGAAACATTTGAAGATATATTAGCTGTTACCCCAGAAATAAAGTAGAAAAAAGCGAGTTTGCACCTGTTGCATTCTCGCTTTTTTTATATATTAAAATAACTTTTTTATCGTGGGATAATGTTGGGTTTGAAAAAAGTGTTGAATATTTCTCTTTTAAGCTATATAGTTCTTTGTAATGCAATGAAATTTAATAAAATAAATTATTTTTTTTATTGAAAATAATTTTGCAAAAGGTTTATAATGATGACAAGAAATTTTAGAATAATCAAATTTAATATTTAATTATTCTGTGATAGGGGGCATGAACCTGTCGAACATTCAATCATTGTGTCGAAAATATACGAGCTTATCTGCAACAGATGTAGAGAAGTTAATAGAACTTGAAATTACATTATCGTATTACGCTGAGTTGACAGATTGTTATATGTTCATAGATTGTATGCTGGAAAACTTGCCACATGCAATTGTTGTGGCAGAGGCATTCCCAAAAACAGAAAGAGGCTTATACGAAAAATCTGTAATTGGCAAATTTGTCTTTGAAAGCTTTGAGCCAGCAGTATTTGCTGCTTTTAAAAATAAAGAAAAATCGTCAATGACTAGAGCAATCACTCAGGAAGGCATAACGGTTGAACAAAACGTTGTCCCTCTCTTTAATGACCAACAGCAAGTTATTGCTGTGTTAATCCAGGAAAAAAAGGTGGAAATGAAAACAACACCTAAAGATGATTTCAGGCAAATGCCTTTTGCATTAATTGAGCATATTGTTGAGCCGAACTCTCAACCGATTCCAGTTGTTTCTGATTTGCTAGTGGAATCGATTATTCTTACAAATCATGAAAACAAGGTCATCTATAGCAATCCTGCAGGCTACCGATTTATATTGGAGCTATCCGGACTTGAGCGTTTTGACAACGTTGCTTTGGATGAAATTTTACCTTTTTTACAGGAAATCTATGATAAAGGCGATGATGTCTTTTTCTTAGAAATTACGATTGATCGTAAATCCTTTATTGTAAAGAAAATTCCTATTCGTGATCAACATAATAAAGTGACACTTCTCATAATTCATGATCTTACAGAGCTTAAGCTGAAAGAAAATGAATTAATGATGAAAACATTCGCTATAAGAGAGATCCACCACAGAGTGAAAAATAATTTACAAACAGTTACGAGTCTATTGCGCTTGCAAATGCGAAATGACTTGTCAGCTTCCAGTGCGAGTGCTTTTCAAGAGGCATTAAATCGTATATATAGTATTTCATCTGTTTATGAACTTATTTTAGAAAATGAGGATAACGCTGAAGAGAAAGTAGATGTTATCGCGTTATCTAAAAAGATTGGTCATAAAATGGTTGGCACATTCAACACATCATCTATTCAATTAACCTTTCATCACGATAATATACAGTTATTTTGTCATTCTAAAAAAGCTGTTTCGCTCGCATTAATCATTTGTGAGCTACTGCAAAATGCACTGAAATATGCTTTTATTGGTCGTGAAGAGGGAACAATCGATATCCAATTTGAAAAAGATGCTTCTTCTATTTCACTTCATATTTCTGACAACGGCGTTGGAATGCAAGAGGTGAAGGCATCGTTTGGAATGGAGATTATAACGAGGCTTGTTGAACATGATTTAGCTGGCATATTTTCAATTATCCCTAGTGAACAAGGTACACATACTCAAATCCAGTTCCCTGTAAGTGAGGAGGTATTTATCCTAAATGACTAGGAAAGTTATGATTGTCGAAGATGAGTCCCTTATTGCAATTGATTTAAAGTTTATGTTAGAGGATAATGGCTACGAAGTGGTAGCACAAGCGAATAATGGAGAATCAGCAATTGAGTTGGCTTTTACACATAAGCCACAGTTAATCTTAATGGACATTAAAATGCCAAAGCTAGATGGTTTAAAGGCAAGTAAAATTATTGAACAGCAGCTCGGTATACCAGTGCTTTTTATATCAGCTTATAGTGAAAAAGAATTGTTACTGTACATGAAGCAGGATAATATTTTAGGCTATGTTATGAAACCGTTTTCTGAGAAGAATGTCCTTCCAGCGTTGGAAGTGGCATTTCACCAGATTGATAAGTTCAACCGTTTAAACGGGGAATTACTGCATAAACAGACAGAATTAGAAAAGCGAAAAATAATCGAACGAGCAAAAGGTTTGCTCATGAAGTCAGAGAACCTTAGTGAGGACGAAGCTTATAAAAAAATTCGAAGTGAAAGTATGCAGACTCAACAGGAAATGGCGCTTATTGCAAGGCGCATTATCAATACTTTACAAGTAAATATTTAAAGCAAAGACGCTTTAAAGAGATCTCCTCTTTAAATGCGTCTTTTTTTTATAAACAGAAAAATAAAAGGGGTGATGAGAAGGATGGCAATGATAGGAACGGTTATCGTTTATATTATTATGATTTGTGCAGTTTTAGGAGCAATTGGAGCAATTCGAGATGCTGAATATGGAATCGGTAAAGAGTTTATGAATGGTATTCATACGGTTGGACATATTTTCGTACCTGCTGCAGGGATCATGGCAGCTATACCTTACTTAACGTGGTTTATAAGTCATTTTATTAGCCCGATTTTTGAATGGATTGGTGCTGATCCAGCGATTGCGGCGACGACAATTTTAGCGTCGGACATGGGAGGCTATCAATTAGCAAATGCGTTAAAAGAGTCCTATGAAGGATGGGTCATGGCTCTAGTTGTCGGATTTATGTCCGGTGCAACAATAGTGTTCTCTATTCCAATGGGGCTTGCCATGTTAGATAAGCGAGATCATAAATATATGGCTTTAGGTATTATGGCGGGTGTTTTAACAATTCCGATTGGAGCATTTATTTCTTCTATTTTGATCGTGATGTTTAATACGGAGGTTCGTGAAGTAATTAGTACAACAGCGGCACCAACATATGTTTTTGCCATTTCTGTTTTACAAATATTAATTAATTTATTGCCATTATTTATTTTTGTCGTGTTAATTGCGTTAGGTCTAAAACTAATTCCAAATGGCATGATCAAAGGCTTCATGATTTTTGGACGTGTGATGGATGCTGCAATCAAGCTTGTGCTAGTGTTCTCGATTGTAGAAATTTTCACAGGTATTTTTACGAAGGTTTTTGGTGCATGGGGCTTTGATCCGATCATGGCAGATAAAGCCGATCAGTTCCGGGCACTTGAAACAGCTGGATACATCGGTATTATGCTAGCGGGTGCATTCCCAATGGTGTACTTAATAAGAAAATATGCATCGAAGCCTCTAGAGGCAGGAGGTAAAAAATTAGGCCTATCATCAGTAGGGAGCGCAGGTATTTTAGCGACAATTGCTAATATTTTAGCCATGTTTACACTTGTTCGACATATGCCACCGAAAGATAAGGTCATTAACATTGCCTTTGGAGTTTGTTCAGCATTCCTTCTAGGAGATCATTTATCGTTTACAGCTAACTTCCAACCGACCATTATTTTACCGGTTATTGCAGGTAAGTTTTTAGCGGGTGTTATCGCAATTATATTTGCTTATAAGCTATCTGTTCCAACAGCTTTAAGGCTAGAACAAGAGGATCGCAAGGCGGGCATTATTAAAGAAGGAGAATATTTAGAGCAAAAGTCTTGATTAAATGAACGATGAACTTGAAAGAGGTGATGACGTGTGAGTGAAGAAAAGAAACGGTTTATTCAGGAGTTTGTGCCAGGAAAGCAGCTAACATTAAGTCATTTAATCGCAAACCCTGACCCTGATATGTTTCAAAAGCTAGGTATCCAAGAAGCAGGTGCACTTGGCATCATGACATGTACACCAAGTGAGACAGTTATTATCGCAGGGGATTTAGCAACAAAGTCAGCGAACGTAAAACTTGGGTTTTTAGATCGCTTTACCGGCAGTCTCGTAATTGTTGGCAGTGTCTCCGAGGTTGAAATGGCGATGTTAGAGATTAATCGTTTTCTATCAGAGAAACTTGGCTATACGCCATCAAAAATAACGAAGTCATAGGATGTGCCGTATGAAAAATCGAGTAATGATTATAGGTGGTGTGCAAGCAGGGAAGTCGACATTGATGAATGCGCTATTAGGAAAAGATAGACAAGCCAATAAAACACAAGCGCTCGTTTATGATGACTGGATTGTTGATACACCTGGAGAATATATAGAAAATCCAATGTATTACAAAAACATCATGGCAACATCGCTTGAAGTCACACATGTGATTTATTTGCAGGATGCCACGTCATCAAGGAGTGTTTTTCCTCCGCAATTTAGCTTAGGAATTCCCAAAATACAAATTGGTGTTATTACAAAAATTGATGCACCTCTTGCAGATGTAGAAAGAGCGACAGCGTTATTACAAAATGTCATGACACGTGGTCCTATTGTGAAAACCTCTTCGTGGCAAAAGCTTGGTATTGAGTTTATTGCGCCACTTATTCAGCTCAATTGTGACGAAGAAATTCGCCAATTTGTGAAGGATCGTGATAGTCCTTATCTCATGTATAGCCCGTAGTGGCAATCGGGGGGGAGTAAGTTGAAGACAGAAAAAATTTATAGTGCAGGCATTGATATTGGAACAAGTACAACAAAAATGGTCGTCAGTAGTTTTCTATTGAAAAACGTTGCAGGAGTAACGCATGTGCCTCGCATAGAAATTATTGAAAAAACGGTTTTACATCAAAGCCCGATTATTAAAACACCATTTATCAATAAAGAAATTATCGATATGGAAAAAATCGAGCAATTTATTTTTCAGCAATATCAATTGGCCCAAATTGCACCAGCAGATATTGCAACAGGTGCCATTATTATTACAGGCGAATCTGCAACAAAGGAAAATGCTAGCGAGGTGGTTCATGCGATTGCGGATACAGCTGGACACTTTTTAGTTGCTACCGCCGGACCCGATTTGGAAGGAATCATTGCAGCAAAGGGCGCGGGTACTTTACAACAATCTAAAAATACGGCCAAAGTTATCGCTAATATCGATATCGGTGGTGGTACAGCAAATATTGCGGTAATGCAGTACGGTGAAGTAATTGGTACGTGTACATTGCATGTCGGAGGGAGACTCATAGAATTTCAGAATGGCATTGTCCAATCGATTTCACCACCCATTATGAAACTAATGGAAAAATGGTCAAAGCCATTAAAGGTGGGTGATGCAGCAGAGGATGTACGTGTCACACAACTAATCCAAGAAATGGCGGATATAGTCGCGATGACACTCAGCGGACAATTGACAGATGAACAGCATCCGTTATTGTTAGGACATTTGCCAACTTGGAATAAACCAGTTGAAGCAGTCGTTTTTTCCGGTGGCGTAGCGGCTTGTATTTATGAACAGGCATGTACAAACCGTCAATATGATGATATCGGCGAAAAATTGGCGACATACCTTTTGCAGCACGAACAGTTACAATCCTTTTTATGGCTAAAACCAGAGGAAACAGCACGGGCAACGGTGACTGGTGCAGGTACCCAAACAACTGAGATTAGTGGTGCAACGATTCAAGTAGACGCGGAAGTATTGCCTTTAAAAAATGTGCCTGTTTTCGATTGCCATATGGATACGAACAGCCAAGAATTCGACTATGTGGTAAAAATAGCGGTTGAACGAGCCGATGCTCTATTTTCTATACAGGAGAATCGCTCACCGTTTGCACTCTATTTTAGTCAGTTACCCTATTTAAGCTTCCAGGATGTCCGTACTTTATGTGAAGCTATTTTGAAACACTTAGCGACAATAAGCTCCAAGGAACTACCAATTATCATAGTCATTCAATCAGATTATGCAAAAGTTATTGGGCAAACGATACAAGCGATTAATCAAACAGTTCCCATCATTTGCATCGATCAAATCAAAGTGGAAACAGGCGATTACATTGACATTGGGGAAGTACTGCCATCTGGAGTTGTCCCAGTCGTTGTAAAAACACTTGCTTTTCACTCAAAGTAAGGAGGATGAATGTGAATCTATCGGTGATATTTGGTAGAGAAAAATATAATTTTAAATCATTGAAGGATGTAATGGCCAAGGCCAATGAAGAAAAATCAGGAGATCAGTTAGCTGGAATTGCTGCTGAATCTGTACAACAACGAATTGCGGCAAAGGCCGTTCTAAGTGAGCTGTTAGTGAAAGATATAAGAGAAAACCCATTAGTTTCTCCCGAAGAGGATGAAGTGACACGGATTATTGAAGGAGATATTAATGAGCAAATTTATGGAGAAATTAAAAACTGGAGTATCGAGCAACTACGAGAATATATTTTATCCAATGACACAGGCGATCGGGAATTAAAACGCTTAAGCAAGGGTATGAATTCAGAAATTATTGCGTCCGTTACAAAGCTAATGTCCAACTTAGATCTCGTCCATGCTGCCAATAAAGTGGAAATACTGTCAACTTGTAATAGTACGATTGGACAAAAGGGCACACTTTCCTCAAGATTACAGCCGAACCATCCAACAGACAATATTGACGGTATTATTGCTTCATTAAAAGAGGGTCTGTCCTATGGTATAGGTGACGCGGTCATTGGGATTAATCCAGTAGATGATTCAGCTGAAAGTGTGAAAAAAGTATTGCAAGCAACAAAGGAGTTTATCAATGATTGGTCGATTCCTACACAAAACTGTGTATTAGCACATATTACAACACAGATGAAGGCTATTAAACAAGGTGCACCTGCCGATATGATTTTCCAAAGTATTGCAGGAACAGAAATTGCTAATCGTTCGTTTGGTATTTCTGCTGACCTAATAAGAGAAGCAGAGGAGCTTGTGAAAAAGCAAGGAACAGGAACTGGACCGAACTTATTCTATTTTGAAACTGGACAAGGCTCGGAGCTATCTGCTGAGGCACATATGGGTATTGACCAAGTAACACTTGAATCGCGCAATTACGGATTTGCTAGACATTTTAATCCGTATATTGTGAACACGGTAGTTGGCTTTATTGGACCTGAGTATTTATACAATAACAAACAAGTTATACGTGCAGGGCTAGAAGATCACTTTATGGGCAAAATGCACGGAATTCCAATGGGCGTTGATATTTGTTACACAAACCATATTAAAGCAGACCAAAATGATGTTGAAGATTTAAGTGTTTTACTAACAGCTGCTGGTGTCAACTTTATTATAGCTGCACCAATGGGCGACGATGTCATGTTGAACTATCAGTCAATGAGCTTCCATGATGTCGCTACATTACTTCAAACGTTTGGTAAAAAACCAGCACCTGCATTTCTAGCGTGGTTAGAAAAAATGGGCATTTATGAAAATGGTCGTCTATCTGCAATAGCTGGCGATTTATCTATATTTGAAAGGTAGGTGAGTCCATTGAATGAACAATTAGTATCGATGATTACACAGCTCGTAATAGAAAAGATGGGCAATCAAACGCCCGACGAACCTTCTCATGAGACGGCTGTACCAATAGAAGACCATAAGGAAATACTTATTAAACTTCAAGCTAAGGAAACTAGTGAAGCTAATATAGTAGCAAGTCCGAGCGCAATAGAACGGTCAAATGAACCATTAATTAAACTTTATCATTCTGAATCACATAACCATGAACAATTGTATTACAGCGCAAGTAATAATGAACCAACTGACACTATGGCACCTATTACAGCTTTTAAATTTGAAGAGGATGAAGTGTCTGAAAGTGTTCAAGCTGCTAAAAAGCATACACCTGCAAGAATAGGTGTTGGGAGAGCTGGGACAAGGCCAAAAACAAAAACGTGGCTAAAGTTCCGACTCGATCATGCGGCGGCAGTAGATGCGGTGTATGGGGAAGTGACTGAAGGGCTCCTACAAAAGCTTGACGTCTTTCAAGTAACAACAAGAGTGACAGATAAGGAAGAATACATTACTAGACCTGATTTAGGTCGTCGTTTATCAGATGAATCAAAAACACTTATCCAATCGAAGTGTGCAAAAAATCCAAAGGTACAAATCATTCTATCTAACGGATTAAGTGCAAGTGCGATAGAAGAAAATGTGCAAGATGTTTATTTAGCGTTACAGCAAAGTCTCAATAATTTAAATATAGAAATAGGAACGACTTTCTATATTGATAAAGGGCGTGTAGCTCTTATGGATGAAATTGGCGAGCTTTTACAAGCAGAAGTGATTGTTTATCTAATCGGTGAGCGTCCGGGACTTGTATCAGCCGAGTCAATGAGTGCCTATATATGCTATCAACCTAGAATTGGCACAGTAGAAGCTGATCGAATGGTCGTTTCGAACATTCATAAAGGTGGTATCCCACCGTTAGAGGCTGGAGCCTATTTAGGAACAGTCGTGCAAAAAATATTGCATTACAAGGCAAGTGGAGTTGGTCTTGTGGCAAAAGAAGGTTAGGGAGACAAACGATGAATCCTCAAAAAATCATGGCAGAAATTTTAGCAATGCAAGTCATTCCAAGAGTGAATAGTGAACTAGCCGAGCAATTAGATTTAAAGCCATATCACAATAGCATTGGACTCGTAACACTAACAATAGATGATGTTGGCTATGTAGCTTTGGACGAGGCTACGAAAAAAGCAGATGTCGATGTAGTGTATGCGAAAAGTTTTTATGCTGGCTCGGCACATGCATCTGGCCCATTATCTGGTGAAGTCATTGGCATCATTGCCGGTAGATCGCCTGATGAAATACGCAGTGGTTTAGATGCGATTCGGCAGAAAATTCAGTTTGATACGTATTTTGAAGCGATCCTTCAAAATGAAAACCACGCTCTTTTTGCACATACTGTAGCAAGCTGTGGTACGTATTTGGCAGAGCTAGCAAACGTTAAGATTGGAACAGCCCTTGCTTACTTAATCGCACCGCCACTTGAAGCTGTCGTTGGTTTAGATGCTGCATTAAAGGCGGCAGAAGTAGAGCTAAAGGTTTTCTTTGGTCCACCATCTGAAACCAATTTCGGTGGAGGTTTAGTAAGTGGTAGCCAATCTTCCTGCCAAGCTGCTGCAAATGCTTTTAGAGAAGCTATTGAAAATTTAACAAGAAATCCAGTTGTTTAGAAAGGTGGGTCTTTATGTCCACATTAGATAAAGATTTATTAGCCATTCAAGAAATGAGAGACGCCGTGATACGTGCCAATATTGCACAGGCTGCGTATATGCAGTATTCACAGCAGCAAGTAGATCATATCGTCAAGGCTGTTGCGGATGCAGCATTTAAAGAGGCAGAACGTCTGGCAAATATGGCCGTTCAGGAAACAGGGATGGGTGTTCCTAATCATAAAAAGATGAAAAATGAGGTTGCCTCTAGAGATGTCTATGAAGATATTAAAGATTTAAAGACTGTCGGTGTCGTAGGTTTCGATCGAATGAAGAAAGTGACAGAGATTGCTAGTCCGTTTGGCGTAATTGCGGGCATTGTCCCAACGACAAATCCAACATCAACTGCAATTTTTAAAACACTTATTTCATTGAAAACTAGAAATGGTCTTGTTCTAAGCCCGCATCCATATGCAGTTGAATGTACAAAGGAAGCTTTAGAGATTTGTAGAGTAGCAGCAGAAGAAGCGGGAGCACCAGAAGGATTGCTTCACTGTTTAACACTGTCTTCAATGGAGGCTACGCAGCAACTAATGAAGCACCCCGATATCCACTTAATATTAGCGACTGGTGGGGGTGCGCTAGTAAAAGCAGCCTATAGTTCAGGTAAACCTGCTTATGGTGTAGGACCAGGGAATGTTCCAGCTTATATTGAAAAATCGGCAAATATATTCAAAGCTGTTCGCCAGCTTGTCCAAAGTAAGTCTTTTGATAACGGTACGATTTGTGCTACAGAACAATCGATTATTGTAGATAAAGCTATCGCCGAGCAAGTTTTATCAGAGTTAAAGAAGAACAATGCTTATATTTTGAGCGATGAAGAGAAGGTGAAGATGGAGAAGTTGATTTCTCCTGTCCCTGGGAAAGTAAATCCTCAAATTGTAGGCAAGTCAGCAGCTTGCTTAGCAGATTCTATCGGTGTTACCGTGCCGGAAGATACAAAAGTACTTGTTGGTATGGAAACGATGATCGGCAAGAACATTCCATTTTCACTGGAAAAACTGTCCCCGATATTTGCGTTATACACAGTTGAGGACAGTACAGAGGCAAAACAGGTAATGATTGATTTGCTAAACATAGGTGGACGCGGACATACATGCTCGATCCATACAGAAAATACAGCTTTAGCTGAGCAATTTTCTGTTGAATTACCAGTGTCCAGAATTGTGATCAATACATTATCATCTATTGGCGCTGTTGGTGGAACTACAGGTTTAGCACCATCTTTCACATTAGGATGTGGCACGTTTGGTGGCAATATTACGTCCGATAACATTACAGCGAGACATTTATTGAATATTAAACGTATGGCATACGGCATTAAAGATGTAGAGGTGCCAAAACCAAAGTTCTTAACAAAACCAGTAGTAGAAAATATTAAGGCACAAGATCCATCGCTGGATACAGCGGTGGTTCAACAAATTGTTGATCAAGTATTAAAACAAATAACATTACAAAATAAATAATTTGGAGGAATGACAAATGAGTACAGCATTAGGAATGGTAGAAACAAAAGGATTAGTAGGAGCAATTGAAGCAGCAGACGCAATGGTAAAGGCTGCTAGTGTTAATTTAGTAGGAAAAGTACATGTTGGTGGCGGAATCGTCACTGTATTAGTTCGTGGTGATGTAGGAGCGGTAAAAGCAGCTACTGATGCAGGTGCAGCAGCGGCGCAACGTGTTGGAGAACTGCTATCAGTTCATGTAATCCCACGTCCACACCATGAATTAGAATTAATTTTACCAAAAGCAGAAGCTTAATTTTATTTCAGTCCGAATAAAAGCGACGAAAAGAAGAGTCCAAATGACGGAAAGAATCCTCGAAGTGACGGAAAGAAAAGCCGAAGCGACGGAAAGAATCCTCGGAGTGACGGATAGAAGTCAAAGCGACGGAAGGAAGAGCCGAAATGACGGAAAGAATCCCCGGAGTGACGGATGGAAGTCAAAGCGACGGAAGGAAGAGCCGAAGTGACGGAAGGAAGAGCCGAAGTGACGGAAAGAATCCTCGAAGTGACGGAAAGAATCCTCGGAGTGACGGATAGAAGAGTCGAAGCGACGGATAGAATCATCGAAACGAAGGAAAAACCCGCCCGAAGCGACGGATAAAACAACCTAATTAGAAGGGCAGGATGCTACACATCATAACTCATCCTGCTCATTCATTTTCAACAGTAATAAAGATATAGAGGTGGCTAACGTGAAAACAGCGACAAAGATATTTCCTGTGGCCATTTCAGCTCGTCATATACATGTCAGTGAAGAGGATTTACAAGCACTTTTTGGTCCAAATGCAACGCTAACGAAGGATTTTGATCTTTCACAGCCAGGACAGTTTGCAGCCAAAGAGCGTGTCTCTATTGAGGGACCAAAAGGTGTTCTTCACAATGTGCGTGTACTAGGTCCTGTAAGAGCGGCAACACAGGTGGAAATTAGTCGAACAGATGCAATGAAACTAGGATTAACTCCTCCTTTAAGGCAATCGGGAGATATCGAAAGTTCAGCAAGCATCAAATTAATTAATCAAGAACAAGAAATCATAATTAAGCAGGGAGTTATTATTGCACAAGCACATATTCATATGAAGGAAGAAGATGCAATTGCATTGGACGTACAAAATAATGAATTAGTATCTGTTGAAGTAGAAAGTGAGCGACCTGTGACGTTTCGTGGAGTTGTAGTTCGTGTGTCAAACGATTTTAGTTTGGAGATGCATATTGATACAGATGAAGCGAATGCAGGCTTTATTGAACAGCAAGCACAAGGGAGAATTATCAGATCATTAACGTAAGGAGGAGGTTAGATGCAGGAAAATTTAGTCCAAAAAATTGTCGAAGAAGTATTGCAGCAAGTTTTAAAAAAACAGCCTTCTTCTCAATATGACGGGAAAATCCCTATTGGTGTTTCAGCACGACATGTCCATCTTGCTCAAGCTGAAGTAGAGAAGCTTTTTGGCGAGAACTATCAAATAACACCTAAGTTTGAACTTTCACAGCCAGGACAGTTTGCTGCTGAAGAAACCGTTGTTATTGCTGGTCCTAAGGGTTCCATTGAGCGAGTGCGAATATTAGGCCCAGCTCGTTCATTATCTCAAGTAGAAGTAAGCTGGACAGACGCGATGAAATTAGGGATGAAGCCACCATTAAGAATTTCAGGAGATATTAAAGGTTCCAGCCCTGTCACACTTATCGGTCCAAATGGCAGTGTCGTGCTAAATGAAGGGCTCATTATTGCGCAAGCACATATTCATATGTCACCAGCTGATAGCGCTCGGTTCCAAGTAGCAGATGGACAATCGGTACAAATTAAAGTAGAGGGTATAAGACCGATTATTTTATCCAATGTAATGATTCGTGTTTCGGATCGTTATCGATTGGAGATGCATATCGACACAGATGAAGCAAATGCAGGATTAATTCAGCAAGGTGCACTTGCTGAAATTATCTATGTACAAGCTAACGAACAAATGGATGTCAAAGAAATTCCTCCAGTCTTTAAACAAGCTGAAAGACCATCCAGCTATCAATTTGATAAGAAGCTACTTTCGCAAGTAGAAGTACTTGAAATAGAAGCTCGGGAAATTATTGTTCCTAAAAACACAATTGTTACGGCATTGGCTTATGACAAAATACGAGAGTTAAATAAGACGTTAACAATTCGCTCGGAGTAATTAGAAAAGTCCATTCAGGATAAAGTAGGTGAAGTTCATGCAAATGGGAAAAGTGATAGGCAGTGTATGGGCAACACGTAAGGAAGAAGGGTTGAATGGCTTAAAACTTTTAATTATTCAACCAATTGACTCCAAACAGCAGCCGGTTCGTTCAGAGATTGTAGCAGCAGATCGTATCGGGGCAGGAATCGGCGATGATGTGCTTATTACAAGTGGTGGATCATCACGATATATTATGCAAGAAAATCCATTGCCTATCGATGCAGTTGTTATAGGTATTATTGATTCTACGGAAGTTATGAGAGGTGAAGAGAATGGGTAGCGCTATTGGAATGATAGAGACAAAAGGATTAGTAGGCTCTTACGAAGCTGCTGATGCAATGATTAAGTCATCAGATGTAACAATCGTCAAGCAAGAGTTCGTTGATGGTGGGATTGTGACAGTCGTCGTGAAAGGTGATGTTGGTTCTGTCCAGGCAGCAGTAGAAGCTGGAAAAGCCGCTGCAATGCGTGTTGGAGAACTATTAGGCGCTCACGTAATTCCGAGACCGGATGAAGATGTTTTTCAAATGATTAAAGGAACGGAAGCACCAAAGAAAAAAACAGCAACAACATCAACGCGTACTAAAAAAACGACGGAAACTACAGCAGCTACTGATCAACGAGGTGAGGCATAATGTCTTTTCGAAAAAGTAAAATTGCTGTAATTGGTGCTGGTCATACTGGCGCAACTTTAAGTTTATTTTTGGCACAAAAAGAGCTAGGAGATGTTGTCCTGTTAGATATTCCAGAAGCGGAGAATCCGACAAAAGGAAAGGCGCTAGATTTATTACAAACAGGACCAATCGAAAAGTTTAATGTTTCTATTAAAGGAACGTGCAATTATGAGGATATAGCAGGAGCAAATATTGTCGTTATTACTGCTGGTATTCCTCGTAAACCAGGCATGAGCCGAGATGATTTAGTGACGACGAATGCAAAAATTATTCAACAAGTCTCTAGACAAATAAAACATTATGCTCCAAACAGCATAGTTCTTATATTAAGCAATCCAGTCGATGCCATGACCTATGTTTGCTACAAGGAAACAGGCTTTCCGAAAAATCGTATCATTGGTCAATCAGGTGTGTTAGATACAGCGCGTTTTAATACATTTGTAGCACAGGAACTACAAATTGCCCCAGAGGATGTGTCAGGATTCGTCTTAGGTGGACATGGCGACGAAATGGTCCCCTTAATTCGATATTCCTATGCTGGGGGTATTCCATTAGAAAAACTAATTCCCTCAGACAGATTACAACAAATCGTAGAACGTACACGTAAAGGTGGCGGAGAAATTGTTGGTTTGTTAGGGAATGGCAGTGCTTATTATGCGCCAGCTGCTGCCTGTGCACAGATGGTCGAAATCATCATGAAAGATCAACGCAAAATAATTCCTTCAATTGCCCTTTTAGAAGGTGAGTACGGTTACCACGAATTATTTTTAGGTGTACCGACAATATTAGGCGGCAATGGTATAGAATCAGTTATCGAATTGCACCTGACAAATGAAGAAAAAATGGCACTTCATCAATCAGCAGAAGCCGTCAAACAAGTATTAACGATTTGTCAAAACATAGGGTAATCAGACCCTATGCAGCAATAAGATATGTAGGATCCCCAACTATATATCTGTTGTAAAAACCTTTAGCTCTTAAAAATGTTTGATTGGAAACCGAACATTGCACGTGAAATCTAGTTAAAATTCCCCCTTATTTATATAGAATATGAAGCTCTCTTTGAACGTGAAAGTTCGAAAAGAGCTTCTTTTTGTTGAAGAAGACGCCACTGGATAAAGTTAGCTTTATCGTTGACTTTGTCCTTAGGGGAAGGTGTATAAATGAATGGTAGCAGGTAACAAATAAATGAGTGAGGTGGTATTGTGCTATCAATAGGAGAGTTCTCAAAAATATGTGGTGTCTCTACAAAAACACTTCGATATTACGATGAAATTGGATTAATAAACCCAGATGAGATTAATGCTGAAAGCGGTTATAGGTATTATTCCATCGACCAACTAAAAAGGATGCTCTACATCAACCGTTTAAAATCTTATCATTTTTCACTTGAAGAAATTAAAACGATGTTGGAATTAGAAGAGGATCAATCCGAAGAAATGCTTTGTTCTGCGCTAAATCATAAGAAAAATGAAATTCAAGAGAAACTAAAGGCTTTTGAATATGTTGTAAAACAATTAAATCAAGATATTTCAAATTTAGAAAAGGGGGTGCCAATCATGTCGTACCTTGACGACTTCGAAGTACAACTAGTAGAAACAAAGCCAATAAATATCCTTTATAAGCGATTAATATTGAGCAGTGATGATTATGCATCGGGATATGGTCGTTATTTTAGCGAGTTATATGAAAGAATTGCGAAGGAGAAGCTCACTTTACTTGGTCAACCGATGACGATTTACCATAGCCCTGAATTTAATCCTGCTGGCAATGATACCGAGTTCGCCATTACAATAGCTGAGACTGTCAAAGGAACGAGAGATTTGCCTGGTAGCCTCTGTGCTAAATCTGTTTTAAATGGGGCATATCCAGAATTGACATCCGTCTACGCAAATTTGATGAAGTGGATTGAAAACGAGGGATACGAGCTAATATTGCCACCATATGAAATATATGTAACAGACCCAAATCAAGCAATCGACCCTGAGGAGTATGTTACTGAGGTATATTTTCCTGTAAAGAAAAAATGACAATAAGAGGTTCCTATGCAAACAACAATAAATTGGGAAGCCGTAAAACCTGAAAGCATATATATGAACAATGAAAGTCTTTCTAAGCTAGAACAGACGATAAAAAGTGATTATCACAATATTAATGGCATTATTATTATTAAAGATGGTCATTTAGCATATGAAAAATATTTTAATGGCAAAGGTCCTGATCATTGTCACCATGTAGCATCTGTAACAAAAAGTGTACTCTCTGCACTAATAGGCATCGCAATTGATAAAGGCTATATAAATAGCGTTGAAGAAAAGGTGTTGGGTTTTTTCCCAGAGTATACGTTTGCTTCTAATCAGCAGAAACAACAGATTACTATACGACATCTACTTTCTATGACAGTTCCTTATCCATTTGAGGATTGGCATGAGCCACTAGATAAGCTATGTCAACAGCAGGATTGGATAAAATACACACTTGATTTAATGGGTGCAAATGGGGATATAGGTGCTTTTAAATACTCTACAGCTGGAGCACATGTATTGTCGGCAATTCTTACTAAAAGTACTGGCAAGAGTGCACGAGCGTTCGCCAATGAACATTTGTTTACACCGCTTGGCATGAAAGAAATTCCGAACTACCAAATGAATGCCTATGGGTTTGATGATTTATTCGGGAAAAACGTTAAGGGGTGGGTCCATGATCCAAATGGTCATTCGACAGGTGGATGGGGACTAACATTAACTACTCGTGATATGGCGCGATTTGGCTACCTCTATATAAACAATGGCATGTTGAATAATAATAGGGTCCTCTCAGAGACATGGATTCGAGAATCAACGGAGATGAACTATCACAATTACGGTTATTTATGGTGGCTACGCCGAGATGATGGACTATTTACATATTCAGCAATAGGGGATGGAGGCAATATGATTTGTTGTATACCGAAATTGAATATGGTTGTGGCAATTGGTTCAGAATTCATCATGAATCCACGAGATAGATGGCCGTTAATGAAAGAGTATATAATCCCAGCGGTTAAAAATAATCAATAATTTTAATAGTTCAAGTGAGGGGGGATAATTCCTTTCCAATTAGGTGGATGCACGCTTGCTTCAAGTTCATCGGTAAACTATCCCCCCAACGTATTTCACAGTCTCGATCCCAATCAACTTATGACATAGGTAAAATTTCGATCCCATCAAATTAGACAATAGGCTATAATAAATAGTCTGTTATCTAATTTGATAAAGTGATCTTTATGATGAAGTGAATTGAAAGTTCCCCTTTCTGAAGGTCGTGCTCACTATATCTTCAGTTTGAGGTTAAATTATACTTTTTTAAATAAAGTGAGGGAAAGAAATGGTTAGCTACTTGGTCGTCTTTATTGTCATTGTCCTTATAATGTTAAAGGAGAAACAAGTTAGACCAGCACGATTGTGGGTCATACCAGTTTTGTTAATTGGTGTAGTGTTTTCTACTATTTCCAGTATTAAATTAACGCCTTTAAGTATGATGATGTATATCAGCTGTTTAATGGTTGGATTGGGTATAGGAGTATGGAAAGGAAAACTAGAAAAAATTCGAAAGAATCATACTAGAGGAATCGTTACTACAAAAAGCTCTATTGCTGGAATTATTTTGTTTTTCGGATTTCTTCTTGTAAGGATACTGGTAGGTCATTGGAGTAGAGAGCATGCATTGCTATCATTAACAAATGCTCTTATGTTCATACCCCTTGGTAGTATTTGTTCTCGTCGCTATATTATCTACTTGAGATACAAACAACTTATGGGTGAGTAAATCAAAGACTAGACATAGTGATTTTTATTCTGTATTCATCTTTTTTTAAGTCATCTAGTCATCTAGTATATTTAGTGGGAAAAAGCAATTTCTTGCTGGAATAATTTAGTCCTAAGTTGGATTGATCCAGCCTTCGATTGTCCATGTTTGGTCAAAGTAGACAAAGTTGTATTTTCTTTGTCTACTTCCTCAATAAGTATTTTTCGCCAGATACATAACAACTTAATGATGTAACCTCGCCACTCATCTAGTACTGCAGCATGATAATCTCCTGAACGCATTATAGAAAATCCAATATCCCCTTACACCTTTTTTTACATAGCCTTAAATTTTTGTAGAATCAATATTTAATTTAAGTAGAACTAGAAAAATACTAAAAGTCCATAATATACAAAATTTTCGAAAATATGATAAACTAGTAGCGTGAAAAGGAGGATGTTAGCATGACTATACAACAATTTACTGACTATGTGAAAAAAATGCAGCACTACGGAGAAGCGCTGAGTGTGATTTATTGGGTAACTAAACTGTTACGATAAATTTAGATAAAACTATACAAATCTGTATAGAAGCATATATTTCTAACAGAATACCCTTCGTATCAAGCGATTGGTGCGAACTCCACGTTAATTGCTTTTAACTCCTAAAGCCTTGTGACC
>NZ_JBEGDG010000099.1:0-492 GCF_040183165.1 Lysinibacillus zambalensis | reverse complement strand
AAGAGTGCTTAGGGGATGTTAGCCTAAAACCATCGCATTCATGCGATAACTACTAACTGACCTACATCGGTAAAAGGGACTTGTCCTGTGGCATTACCGAAATGACCGACATCGTGTCGGCCTTCACGCAGGCCTAAGCACAAAGCCGAGTCCGGACGCAATTATGCCGAGGCATAATTGATCAAAATATAAGCGACATATACATTCACGTGGGGATCGGTTGTCCAAGCAACGTGGAGCTGCGTTCCGTCCCACCCCTACCCCCAGTACCCCCAGTAGCGCCAGTAGCGCCAGTATCTCCAGTATCTCCAGTAGCGCCAGTAGCGCCAGTATCTCCAGTACCGCCAGTAGCGCCAGTAGCGCCAGTAACACCAGTAGCGCCAGTAGCGCCAGTATCGCCAGTAGCGCCAGTAGCGCCAGTAACACCAGTAACACCAGTAACACCAGTAGCGCCAGTAGCCCCAGTAGCGCCAGTAGCGCCAGTAGCGCCAG
>NZ_JBEGDG010000098.1:0-496 GCF_040183165.1 Lysinibacillus zambalensis | reverse complement strand
ATGGTGTATTTTGGGCTAGTTAGTGTAATATATTTGGTTTCGATAATTTTTAGCTCTTATTAGTTTTTCTATCTTCTACTAATTTAATTAGTTATAGCTCGTTTTTTGACCGATATATAAAGTAGAGATTGCGAGAATGTACATATAGGATTGTTTTAGTTTTATTAGCAAAAATTGTTGCTTTGTTCCTGCAATATGGTTTCTGGATCAATTGAGGTTATAAGGGTGTACTACTAATGGTAATTCGCGTCACATAAAAAAAAAAAACCCTACCAAAAAAAAAAAAAAATGAGTATAAAAAAATAAAAAAAAAAAAGAAAACAAAAAAAAAAAAAAAAAAAAAAAAAAAAAAACAAAAAAAAAAAAAAACTAAAAAAAATTAATAAAAAAAAAAAAAAAAAAAAAAAAAAACAAAAAAATAAAAATATAAATTAAAAAAAAAAAAATAAAAAAAAAAAAAATAAGAAAAATAAAAAAGAAATAAAAAAAAAAAAAC
>NZ_JBEGDG010000096.1:0-500 GCF_040183165.1 Lysinibacillus zambalensis | reverse complement strand
GACGCTATGTATTCACGTCAAGATACTACGCGATTAAACGTAGAGGGTTCCCCCATTCGGAAATCTCCGGATCAAATCTCACTTACAGCTCCCCGAAGCATTTCGGTGTTAGTGCCGTCCTTCATCGGCTCCTAGTGCCATGGCATTCGCCGTGCGCCCTTTATAACTTAACCAAGTTATTAAGCCTAAAATAACTTAAAAATTATATGTGTTTGTTACTATTTCAATGTCGTTTTATCCAGTTTTCTAGGGGGGGCTAAAAAAAAAAAAAGTAAATTAAAAATAAAAAAAAAAAAACAAAAAAAAAAAAAAAAAAACAAAAAAAAAAAAATAAAATCAAAAAAATAATAAAAAAAAAAAAAAAAAAAAAATAATAAAAAAAAAAAAAAAAAAATAAAATATTAAATAAAAAAAAAAAAAAAATAAAAAAAAAAAATAATAAAAAAAAAAAAAAAATAATAATAAAATATAAAAATAAAATAAAAAAATAATAATTATTA
>NZ_JBEGDG010000012.1:0-151104 GCF_040183165.1 Lysinibacillus zambalensis | reverse complement strand
AAACAATTGTTGCTGACGCTTCGCTTTCGCACAGAAAAAACAATTGTTGCTGACGCTTCGCTTTCGCACAGAAAAAACAATTGTTGCTGACGCTTCGCTTTCGCACAGAAAAAAACAATTGTTGCTGACGCTACGCTTTCGCACAGAAAACATTGTGGTTTAACATATCTGCATTCATCTCACTACCTTTCGGAAGGAGCGTTTTCTACTGAATGAAGATAACCAACTATTAATAGGCGACGATTGGTAAGAATGGAAGGTTGCAGGGGAGTGAGGCTCTTCACCATAATGTGGAGGTAATTTCCGGATCGTATGGGCGTGTTCCTAAAGGTATTTGATGAGGACTAATATCACGTTACCAAGAGGGGAAAATGCACCTATTATAGTAGAAGTAATGGGATAAATTTCATAACTCTTCGCGAAATCTTTACAAAAACAAAACACTAGCTTTATATTGTCATACTATTATTATTGGTAAGAGTTGGAGAAGGAGCCGAAGATGATGCGTTTTTTTCGATACATAATGGTGAAGGACAAGCTACTTGTACTGATGATTGTTTGTGTACTATCGAATGTATTGCTAGGTATTTTTAGCGTTGATTATTTACGGAAAATGTCATGGCATGCAAGTGAAAGCTATACAGAAGGACTTGTGCCGATCGGATGGTTAAATGAACTAGAAGAATCACAACGACAATTAGATTATTTAGTGAGTTCAGCTAGGGATTATCGAGAAATGTCTGACATTTTAATAAATGCTGAGCAGCCTTTAAATCATTTAGAAAGTGTAGAAATCGATAAAAAGATGAACCATCAGATGAAGAAATTGAAGACCTTGCTAGCTCAGCAAGTAGACTTGATTAATCGTTATAAGCAATTGGGGCACAATGAACAACAATCATTTTATGCGCAGTCGTATTTGCCTGTAAGTCAGCAAAGTCATTCATTATTAGAAGAAATTCAAAACTATTTGGTTCAGAAGGCTACGGAACAGCAACAGACATATCAGAAAGATGTGCAATTTGGTTATTGGCTATTAGGCGGAGTATGTTTATTTGTTGTTTTGCTAGTCATCTGTATAGGATTTATAGCAACAAAAGCTGTGAATATACCAACGCGCCAATTGAAGTCATTATTAAAGCGTGCAGAGCAGGGTGACTTCACCGCGAATGCTAGTTATGTGGCACAGGATGAGCTTGGCGAAGTCGTATTGTCTTACAATCAAATGGTCACAGAGGTGAAAAGACTACTTCACACAGTATCAAATAGTGCGCATGAGGTTGAAGAAATGACAGGGAAACTGCAGAAATCCTCTGAGCAATCGTCTAACACGACACGTAAAATTGCAAAGGATGTGCAGTCCATTTCAAATTCAACTGCTGCTTCTACTGAGAAATTAGCTTCCAATACAGCATCGCTAGAGGAAGTGCTAAATGGTGTGCAAGTGATTTTAGAAAAAGTACAGGTTGTTGAAAACTTTGCTCATAAAACTGCACGTGATGCAGAAAGTGGTACGGAAATTGTACAGGCAAATTTAACACAAATACAAGCTATTAAACGTGCAGTTGAAAAATCGAATACTGCCATTTTCAATCTTGTAGAAAGAGCAGCTACAATCGATCAAATGGTTGAGGTGATTGAAAAAATTACAGCGCAAACAAATCTCCTAGCCTTAAATGCATCTATTGAGGCTGCTAGAGCAGGGGAGCACGGTAAAGGATTTGCGGTTGTGGCCAATGAAGTACGAAAGCTCGCGGAGCAGACAGTCCACTCAACAAAAACGATTACGTCCATCGTACAAAACATTCATTTAGATTCTAGCTATGCTGTGCAAATGATGGATGGAGTGTTAGTCGCAACTGAAAAGGGCGTACAGGTTACCGGGGATACAGCAACAAGCTTTGATCAAATTTTAGAAAAAGTACATACAATGAAGCCGTATATAGTGGAAGTATCTGCAACCGTTCAAGAAATTGCTAACCATACGAAAAAAGTTAGTGATGATGCGGCAATGTTAACATCATTTTCAGATACTAATGCAGCATCAACTAAACATGTAGCTATTTTAACTACTGATCAGTTAACTGCGCAGCAGCAATTCCATGATTATATTAAAGAGCTACATAAAGTATCGAAAGTTTTACAAATAGCCGTAAAGCGCTTCTCAATTTAATAAGAACAAAAGGACCTTTCTTTGAATACAAGGGAGGTTCTTTTTTGGGGGCCAAGGATCATTTCAATGTACAATGCTATTATAAAAAAATGAACAAATGTACTTTTAGGATGTACATTTGTGTTTTGTATGTTTGTCTAGCACAATATTTTGTAGGGCTCATATACTGATAGTAAAGGATTTTTACTGTCTATCTTTCAAAATTCTAAATATTATGGTTGTATTTTTAATATGAACAAATTATAATGATAATCATCAGAAGTGTTGTTAAATCAATGTTTGTTTATATATTAATGTACTCTTGAGAAGTACAACTGTTCACGGGTGGAGGTTTGGAGAAATGAAAAAGATAATGGTTACAGGTGCGCTAGGTCAAATAGGTTCTGAGCTTGTGGAAAAACTTCGTGGTATTTATGGAGAGGACAATATATTAGCGACAGATATCCGGAAGCTTGAGCATTCTAAAGGTCCGTTTGAAGTAGTGGACGTGACAGATGGACAAAGAATGCATGATTTAGCGAAAGATTTTGGTGCAGATACAATGATGCATTTAGCAGCGTTATTATCAGCAACAGCGGAAAAAAATCCATTGCTTGCGTGGAATTTAAATATGGGTGGTTTAATGAATGCGTTAGAAGTATCACGTGAGCTAAACTTGCAATTTTTTACGCCGAGCTCAATAGGCGCGTTCGGTCCGTCGACACCGAAGGATAATACGCCACAGGATACATTACAGCGTCCAACAACAATGTATGGGGTAAATAAAGTTGCTGGTGAGCTATTATGTGATTATTATTTCGATCGATTTGGTGTAGATACTCGTGGTGTCCGCTTCCCAGGGTTAATTTCATACGTAACTCCTCCAGGAGGAGGAACGACAGACTATGCAGTAGAAATCTTCTATGAGGCGATCAAGCAAGGAAAGTACACGTCTTATATTCAAGAAGGTACGTACATGGACATGATGTACATGCCAGATGCATTGCAAGCTATTGTAGATTTGATGGAAGCTGATAGTAGCAAACTAATCCATCGCAATGCCTTTAATATCACTGCAATGAGCTTCGAGCCATCTGAAATTGCGGCGGAAATTAAAAAGCATTTGCCACATTTCCGTATGGATTATCATGTAGATCCAGTTCGTCAAGCGATAGCAGATAGCTGGCCAAATTCTATAAATGTAGAAGCGGCACAAAAAGAATGGGGCTTTAAAGCACAGTATGACTTAGCAAAAATGACAGTTGATATGCTAGAAAAATTAAAAATCAAACTGCAAACAAAAGCTTGTTCATAAATAAATACCTAAAAATCGGACGAAGAATTTAATTTCTTCGTCTTTTTTATTTTGACTAGGCTCATCGGCATAATGGAAATCAACTTATATACATGGTAGACGTTTTAACAAATGTCACCCTCAAATTATTGGCGCTTTTTAGTAAAAGTTAACAATAAAAAGAAAATTATTGGAATATATAGCGCGATTTATAATTTTCCAATATAATCATATTCAGAATATTAATAGTATTCAATTAAATTAGTTGTTACTTTTTCACAAAGGTAAAAAATGGAGTTCACAAGAAGAGGGGATGGATGGTTTTTATGATGCAGACGCCGTTAGTATTAACAAACTTTATTAAACGAGCAGAAAGCTATTTTGCTAGAAAGACTATTGTTTCTCGGACGAGTCCACAGAAGATTCACCGTTTAACATATGGAGAATGGGCGAAAAGAACGCGTCGCTTAGCGGATGCGCTCACAAAGCTAGGGATGACAAGAGGAATGAAGGTTGGCTCCTTTGCTTGGAATCAGCATCGCCACTTAGAGGCTTATTTTGCGGTGCCATGTTCCGGCGCTATTTTGCACATGGTGAATATTCGTTTATCAGAAGAGCATTTAATTTATATTATTAATCATGCAGAAGATGAAATTTTAATGATTGATGTGGACTTGCTACCAATCATCGAAAACATTGCGCCTGAGCTTAAGACAGTGAAACATTATATTATTATGACGGACGAGGATACTTTGCCAGAAACGATATTACCGAATGCCTTATCCTATGAGGATATATTAGCAGCAGCAGATGAAAACTATCAATTCCCAGAGGATATAGGGGAAGAGGAGCCTGCTGGAATGTGCTATACAAGTGCTACAACAGGAAATCCAAAAGGGGTTGTATATTCACATCGAGGTCTAGTGCTACATAGTATGATGCTGAGTATGTCTGATTCAATGGGCATTTCTGAGCGTGATGTCGTGATGCCAATTGTACCGATGTTTCATGCAAATGCATGGGGCCTACCATTTGCTAGTGTCAATGTAGGTGCTACACAAGTATTGCCGGGTCCACAATTCACATCAGCAATCATATTGGATTTAGTAGAGCAGGAGAAGGTTACATTAACAGCTGGGGTACCGACAATTTGGATTGGTGCGTTGCAGGAACAGGAGAAGCGTGAGCGAGATATAAGTTCGTTACGTGCTATTTGTTGTGGCGGGTCAGCTTCACCTACTCGACTTATTCGTACATTTGAAGAGCAATATGGCATTCCGTATATTGTCGTGTATGGAATGACTGAAACTACTCCAATTGTAGCGTTATCAAATTATATGTCTTGGATGGATGAATGGCCTATTGAAAAGCGTATTGAATCGCGAGCAATGCAAGGAATGACGATGGCTGGTATTGAATCGAGTATTATCAATGACAATGGGGAAGTGCCGTGGGATGGAGAGACGATGGGTGAGTTACGTTTACGAGGTCCGTGGATTTCACACGAGTATTATCGGGATGAGCGTACCAATGATGCCTATCGAGACGGTTGGTTATATACAGGGGACATTGCGGTACGAACAGAGGATGGCTTTATCAAAATAACAGATCGTACGAAGGATTTAATTAAGTCGGGTGGAGAGTGGATATCCTCAGTTGATTTAGAAAATGCATTAATGACTCATGACGCTGTGCTGGAAGCAGCAGTTATCGCAATTCCGCATGTCAAATGGCAAGAACGCCCGTTAGCTTGTGTAGTATTGAAGGAAGGAATGTCAGCAAGTGAAGAGGAGCTTCTTGCATTTTTAGAAAGCCAGTTTGCAAAATGGTGGGTACCAGACGATGTAGTATTTTTAGATGAAATACCAAAAACATCAGTTGGAAAGTTTCTGAAAGCTAGGCTTCGAGATAATGTAGCAGTAATTTATCCGAAATTAGGTTCACTCGTATAGATTAAAGAGCGATTTCCACAAAGGGAAGTCGCTCTTTATCTTTATTTATTTAGCATTTGGAATACTTGTTCAACGTCTTTGTCTCCACGACCAGAGATATTGATAATAATGCTTTCTTCTGGAGATAATGTTGGCGCAAGCTTAAGTGCATGAGCCACGGCGTGGGAGCTTTCAAGTGCAGGAATAATGCCTTCAACCTTTGATAGCACTTGGAATGCTTCGAGCACCTCTTCATTTGTCACTGTTACATATTCTCCGCGACCAATTGTTTTTAAATAGCTATGCTCAGGACCAGCTCCAGGATAATCTAGTCCAGCGGCAATCGAATAGGTTGGTAATGGATTGCCTTCTGCATCTTGCAGTACTAAACATTTGAAGCCGTGTAATTCACCCGGTGTTCCTTCATTTAATGTGGCAGCCTTATCTGGCTCAATACCGATGAGGCGAACGTTTTCATCTGCAATATACTCTGCAAACGCACCGATTGCATTACTACCGCCGCCGACACAAGCAAGTACTGCTGCTGGTAGCTTGCCTTCTTTTTCTAAAATTTGTTCGCGACTTTCACGGCTAATAACGGATTGGAAATGCTTCACCATTGAAGGGAACGGGTGAGGCCCAACAGCAGAACCTAGTAAATAGAAAGTCGTCTCGTAGTTTTCTACTAAATCAGCAAATGCTTCATCCACTGCATCCTTTAATCGCCCTTGACCTTTATCAACAGCTACTACCTTTGCACCAAGAAGCTCCATACGGAAGACGTTTAATGCTTGGCGTTTTGTATCCTCTAAACCCATATAAATTGTGCAATCCATTCCGAACATTGCACAAGCAGTTGCTGTTGCTACACCATGCTGACCTGCACCTGTTTCGGCGATAACACGATGAGCACCCATGCGCTTGGCCAATAAAATCTGTCCAAGAACGTTATTAATTTTATGTGAACCAGTATGGTTAAGATCTTCACGTTTTAAATAAATCTTTGCGCCACCTAATTGTTTTGTTAAATTTTCAGCAAAATAAAGTGGAGATTTGCGTCCAACATATTCACGGAAATAATAATCCAGCTCTTTATTAAAGTCTTCATCGTCTTTATATTTTTGAAAGTTTTCATCTAAAATACTTAAAACATTTTGAAGCTCATCGGGAACAAAGCTACCGCCAAATTCACCAAAATATCCTTTTTTCTCTGCTACTGTACTCATCTTCTCTCGACTCCTCTATCTAATTTTTCCATAAAAAAAAGCCACTACAATCCTTCTGTAAAAAGGACGAGTAACCGTGGTGCCACCTTCATTCGCAATAATTGCGCGCTTTCGTACTCCGATAACGGGGAGTAACTTCGTCCTCACATTTGATGAGGCTGCTCTAAAGTCCATTCACAAGTAGGTACTACTGATTTGCACCAACCATCAGCTCTCTTTAAGTACTAGCGCTTGCTACTATTCTTTTTCCTAGCATTTATTGAAATGAATTGTAGAATATTTTCAGAATATTGTCAAGGTGTCTGTGCAAAGAAAGCCAATTGTTCCTCGTCATCATTGGCGACGCCTGCTGAAAGAAAAAACAAGAAACCTGTTCGCAAACAATAAAACCATTAAATAAAGTTGATTAAAAATAAAGAACAATGCAAGTGTCGCTATCTGGCAAGCTATTTTAAGAAGGATATAATGCATCATTAATTACTAAATGATAATAGAGCTCTTTAATTCTTTATAAATAAAAGCAAAAATCATTATTGATTCTACCGTTACGTTAGAAACTATAATAAATCTATTAAAAGAAAAGGAGGAATATAGATGTATCCAATTGGTCAATTTTCGAGGAAGACAGGTGTCTCGATCCGAACTCTTCGCTATTATGATGAAATGAATTTGTTAAAGCCGTCTTACATTTCGGAAACGGGACGTAGATTTTATGAAAATGAGGATATAATTACACTACAAAAAATTACAGGATTAAAATCGTTAGGATTTTCGTTAAAAGATATTCAACAGCTAATGAGGCAATCACAATGGGACATAGCAGATTCTTTAGAGTACCAAAAGGAGAAATTGCTTCGTAAATTGGTGGGCATTAAAAAGAGTATTGAATTACTTGAATACACCATTTCGTTAGCCCAATCAAATCAGGTAATCGAACCAGAGATGTTTATTGCATTAATTCAAAATAATTTAAATATGGAATCTCAGCAGCGATGGTTAAAGGGTTATTTACCAAATGAAATTGTAGATGAGAGTTATGATGTATCAAATGGTCACAACGTTCATTATGATGCACACTTAATAAACATTTTAAATCAATTAAAAATAGCTTATAAGAACCAATTTACGGATATCGAAGTACATACTATTCTCGAAGAGCTTTTTTCTCAAGTACCACAATTATTTAATTGGTTACTAACCGAACCAAAACTTATGGATATACAGTTGGATAGAATGTTATTTTCGTCACCATTTCGTAAACAAGAAGAAGAATGGTTAATTGAAAAAATAGAGAACATGCTAAAGGAGTATAAAACAAAATGAACATAATATTATGGGGATTCATTGGGTTTACTCTTTTATATGAACCAATTATAGGTTATTGGTTATATCAAAGATTTAAAATACGTGTTCTGACTAATCCAACAAGCAGGATACACTATTATAAGGTTGTTATGCTAGGTTTGTGGTTACCTACACTTATTATTTTAATAGTAGTGGTAAATTCTGAACTTACATTAGAAGAACTACGTGTAATAATGCCTAGTATCAACACAAAAGCATTAGGAACAATTGTTACATATGTTGTTATAGGGGTAGCTCTATTATATAGTGTTTTACTTTTATATTACACGATTGGATATTTTATAAGTGATAAAGTTAAAAATAAGATGAAAATAATGAAGCAAAAACAAATGAAGCAAATAGCGTTTACTGAGTTACTACCTGTTACAAAGAAAGAAAAAGCAATTTGGAATCAAGTGGCATGGACAGCAGGGGTCACGGAAGAAATTATTTACCGTGGATTGCTTATATTTGCATTTAACACATTATTTCCAGAGTGGTCAATTTGGTTCGTTCTATTGTGTACCTCCATAATATTTGGTCTTGCACATACATATCAGAGTTTATCTGGTGTCATTCGGACAACCATTTTTGGCTTTGTATTCGGGATGCTTGCAGTCGCATTGAATTCCATTATACCTCTAATACTCCTTCATACTTTGATTGATTACGTGGGGAAATTAGGTGATGAGAATGAAAAGGATTAAAATAACATATTATTTTCTTTCTGATTATTCATTGCAACGCTTTTTGGTAGGTATTAAACTTTATTTACATGAAAATTATTCGAACTATGTTATTGATTTTTATTCTTCAATGTGAATACAACAAAAAGGAGGAACGATGAAATCGTTCCTCCTTTTATTAAACACAGCTCTAATAAGATCCGTCAATTAAATTAAATTAAATTAAATTAAATTTTTGAAGTTTAAGCGTTTGTTCAATACATACATAATCGGTGCACCAACCGCCAAGACAACAAATTCACCTGCAGCAACAGTTAACCATGTCCAGAAGAATGGTAATTCTAACGCTAAATTCAATTCAAATGCAATGATGAACATTGTACAAGTAAATAAAAATGTATTAATGATTAAACGTGCCCAAATATTTTTGACAAATTTACAAATAAGAATGAGTAACCCAAGAGTAATCATCGAATGGCCTACACCGAAAACTAAATCGTAGATGCCGAGTGGTGAAAAGAGGTTAGAGATGAATACACCAATAATGATCCCAACGGCAAAGCGTGGATTAAACGCAACTAAATGGTTAAACATTTCCGATATTCGGAACTGCACCTCTGTAAAGCCAAATGGCGCGACTAATAATGTAATAGCAATGTAGAGTGCGGCAATAATGCCACTCGTTGCTAAAAATTTTATTTTCATATTTATTTCTCCTTAGTTTTTTTACGTGGGATGGTTACGAACCACGTGAAGCAAATGCAATCATATCAATGTTCATGCTTATTTGTAAATAGCTACGTGTAAAAAATTATAGTATTAACGATAATAATTTGATCTGTGTCAAAGTTTTTTTATGACAATGCCTATGAAAAGGGGCTTGTACACCTACTAGAAAGTTATGCAGAAATAGCAGATGAGAAGTAACCTCGAAAGTTAGAAGTCGTGGATCTGGCCGGTCACTTGTTAAAACAATACTTTTAACAAGTGACCATTTCAGTAGTTTAAAACACTAAATAATTAAGTGAATTTTGGGGCAATGGTGAATGGAGGCTCTATTGATTGCAAATGGTCGTACAAAATAGTGGGGGATAAATAGATCCAATGACTATAAACAGCACTTTTAGACATTACTCCTCTAAAGTATTTTTAATTTCTTCTATTTCAAAAATTAAATCGTTCACTTGTTTCTTGAATTCATCTGTATATTCTAATTCCTCTTCCATTTCTTTTGTATACTCTAAGGCATTTAGGGTGAAATCCAGAGCAAATTCAAATAGACTGTCACATAGATTAGAAATGATTGTATCAATATTTCCTGTAGTTGCATTTTGATGTTCTTGCGAATAAGAAGGTTGATTTAAATCGATTTTATCATTATTCATGGTATTCCTCCTTTTTGGGAACGGCACTAATCTCATATGCATCATATGCATTAAATGTAAAAAGGGGGACTAAAATGAACACTTTCTGTAGATCTACTAGCAAGAAATAAATGAGTATGGCACGTCTAACCATAAAGGGAGTAATACTTCTAAAGCACTCGCAGGTTGTTTTTATTCACTAATTTAAGACGTTACTCAAACTTCTAATATATCCCTTTACTCAAAGTAGTTGGCTAGTTGAAAACTTGAAAAAGTAAGAGCGAATTAAAGCTGTTATGAAGTCCTGACATTTTCACTGTCAGGCTTTTTAGTTTTTACATATATTACTTAAAATTAGATGTCGGAAAAATAACTTCGCTAAATTGTAAAAAATTTTTTTGTTATGTTAGAAAAAGAAATCAAATTGTAAAAACAGCGTAGTTTAGCGGTTTAAAGCGGAAAATTGATTGAAAAGAAAAAATATTCGATTGGAATTAATAGTCAGAAGATTCATAATGTTGTTGACGAACCTTGCTAATAACGATAATATAGCGATACGTTCACACTTCGCTTGGATAAAGTGTGATAAATATAAGAGATCAAAATCGGGGGGATTATTTGTGAAAAGCAATTTAAAAAAGCTTTCGTTCCTGTTATTTGGGTTAGTTTTAATACTTGCTGCTTGTGGTGGTAGTGGTTCTAGTTCGTCGGATTCGAAAGGGAACGAAACGAAAAACGCAAGTGAGAGCGGTAATGCAGACGATAAAACATATAAGATCGGGATTACTCAAATTGTGGAGCATCCATCTTTAAATGCTGCAACTGAAGGTTTCAAAAAAGCGATTGAAGAATCTGGCTTAAAAGTAGATTACGATCCACAAATAGCGCAAGGGGATAACAGTCTTAACACGACGATTGCAAACAATCTAGTAAGTGCAAACGTAGATTTAATCTTTGCGAACTCTACGCCGTCTGCACAAGCGGCAGCAACAGCAACTAGCGATATTCCAATTATCTTTACTTCTGTAACAGATGCTGTTGGCGCACAGCTCATCGATTCTATAGAGAAGCCAGGGAAAAATGTAACAGGAACAATCGATTTACATCCTGATACTATTTCGAAAACAGTGGCGTTCTTAAAGGATTTGGGAGCGAAAAAAGTAGGGATGGTTTACAATGCTGGTGAGCAAAACTCAGTGGCACAAGTAAAAGAAGTAAAAAAAGTGATGGATGAGCAAGGCTTAACGGTGGTTGAGGCATCTGCGGCAACGTCTGCAGAAGTAAAACAAGCTGCTGAATCGTTAATCGGTAAAGCTGATGCATTCTATATTATTACTGATAATACAGTAGTGTCGGCACTTGAGTCTGTCATTGATGTAGCAAATGCTAATAAATTACCATTAGTTGTAGGAGAGCTTGACTCTGTGGCACGTGGTGGCTTAGGTGCATATGGTTTTGAATATTTTGACATCGGTTATGAAGCAGGGCAAATGGCTGTGAAGATTCTAAAAGGTGAAGGAACTCCTGCTGATATTCCAGCTCAATATCCACAAAAGCTAAAACTATTAATCAATAAAAAAGTAGCAGATGATTTAGGAATCGACATTAAAGATTCTTGGGGTGCGGAGCTTTTAGAAAAGTAATGACCTCATATCATCTTATGGAGCGAAGCGGGGGAGCACTAAAACTGCCTCCGCTTTATCTTCTTTTAGAGTGTTTTGGGGCGATGTTGAATTCATGTAATTCCTATTTAAAATTTGCCTAGTATCATAACGTAGGGTTGATTTCCGTTCCGACTGGGCGCTTTGTTGCTGCCGCTACGCTTTCGCACAGAGCAAAGCTTCCTGGGGGCGTCCGATGAGTCGCTTGGGGCAACAGGATGTTGGTCACGAAGGCGTTATCACAGGACGTGATGCTTTTAGCCTTCGTTCCCCTACCTGCTCGCTCCAGGGTCTCGGGCCAACAGATGTCTTTTGCGCGAAAGCGTGAGTGCAACGTAGCGGCAGCAGCAGGTTTTGATTGTGCGAAAGCGCAGCGACAGCAACAGGTTTTGGTTTTGATTGTGCGAAAGCGCAGCGACAGCAACAGGTTTTGGTTTTGTTTGTGCGAAAGCGCAGCGACAGCAACAGGTTTTGATTTTGTTTGTGCGAAAGCGCAGCGACAGCAACAGGTTTTGGTTTTGTTTGTGCGAAAGCGCAGCGACAGCAACAGGTTTTGGTTTTGTTTGTGCGAAAGCGCAGCGACAGCAACAGCAGGATGTTGGTCACGAAGGCGTTATCACATGATGTGATGCTCTTAGCCTTCGTTCCCCTATCGCTGATCCCCGAGGAGTCGCCCAGTCTCCACTCCAATCAACTTATATACATTGAATAGTATTAATTAAATCATCTCCAACTTTTGGTGATGAGCCATTATTGAACAAGTGGATTTAGTAAAGCTTTCTACAAGTGAGCACGGAACCTACTTCTGGCAATATGAATCCATCGTTTTAGAGAATGGATCTCAGATAAGAATTTTTAATGAAAATTAGTTTAAGAAATTATTAGGAGATGATTCAACTATGTTTATAGCAATTTTTGGCGCAACGGAGCAAGGAATCATCTATGCGATTATGGCACTTGGTGTGTATTTAACATTCCGCGTGTTAGATTTTCCGGATTTAACGGTTGATGGAAGCTTTGTAACAGGAGCGGCTACAGCGGCGACGATGATTCTGCTTGGCTACCACCCGATCTTAGCGACTTTAGTGGCAATTGTTGCTGGATTTATTGCTGGATGTATGACAGGAATTCTTCACACAAAGGGGAAAATTAATCCTCTATTATCGGGGATTTTAATGATGATTGCTTTGTATTCTATTAACCTACGTATTATGGGATCCACTGCAGAAAATACGATAGGTCGTCCGAATATTCCACTTTTAAATTCAGAAACTTTATTTTCAAAGTTTCAAGCATTTTGGAGTAATTTAGGAATCGATACGGCATTAAATAACGTGCTAAAAGGTTTTGGTGTTCAGCAACAACCTTCAACATGGAGCACAATAATCGTAGTATTAATCATCACGATTTTAATTAAGTTCATTGCAGACTGGTTCTTGAAAACAGAAATCGGCCTGGCTATTCGAGCAACTGGTGATAATAAGCGTATGATTCGTAGTTTCTCGGCAAACACAGATACTCTTATTATTCTTGGGCTTGGACTTTCTAATGCACTTGTCGCATTTTCGGGAGCTTTAATCGCTCAATATTCGAAGTTCTCAGATGTAAGTATGGGGATCGGGATGATTGTTATCGGTCTGGCATCTGTAATTATCGGCGAAGCAATCTTCGGTACAAAAACGATTATGCGCACAACATTCGCCGTCATTGCCGGAGCTATCATTTACCGCATTATTTTAGCATTAGCTTTACGAGTAGACTTCCTTGATTCAGGAGATATGAAATTAATAACAGCTATCATTGTTATTATAGCGTTGATTTTACCTCAATTTATCAATAAGAGTAAGGAGCGCAAACGTAGGGTGAAGCGCGCAGCGGAGAAAACACGAGTAAAGACGGTTGAGCAGGGAGGGAAGGGCCTTGCTTAAATTACACGGTATTAATAAGGTTTTTAATGAAGGTACGCCTGATGAAAAAATTGCACTTGCAGAAATTAATTTGCACTTAAAGCCAGGGGATTTCGTCACAATTATCGGTAGTAATGGTGCTGGTAAATCGACTATGATGAATATGATTTCTGGCGCACTAACACCAGACTTTGGCACGGTTGCAATTGATGGAAATGAGGTTACATCTTTACCAGAATATAAGCGCTCCCATTACATCGGTCGCGTATTCCAGGATCCAATGGCTGGTACAGCACCAACAATGACGATTGAGGAAAATTTAGCATTAGCTTACTCACGTAATAAGAGTAGAGGTATGCGCTTCGGTGTTGATAAAAAACGTCGAGAATATTTTAAGGAATCGTTGGAGATGTTGGGCTTAAATTTGGAAAATCGTCTGTCTGCAAAAGTTGGCCTACTGTCGGGAGGTGAGCGTCAGGCGCTGTCTCTTTTAATGGCGACCTTCACGAAGCCTTCGATTTTATTGCTAGATGAGCATACTGCGGCACTTGACCCATCTCGTGCCGAGTTAATCACACGTATTACGAAATATTTAGTCGAGAAAGACAATTTAACTACCTTAATGGTCACGCACAATATGCAACAAGCTTTAGACTTAGGAAATCGACTGATTATGATGGATAAAGGTCAAATTATTTTAGAGGTTGGCGAGGATCGCAAGCATGAATTAACTATCCCAGATTTAATGGCGGAGTTTGAACGTATCCGCGGTGAGAAAATGAACTCAGACCGTGCGTTACTAGGATAATAAACGATAAAACGCTCATACATAGGTGTGGGCGTTTTTTCGTTGGATATCGATATTTTTAAAAAGTTGGGTGATAAAGCAATAAAGTCGGTTGATAGAAAACTGAAAATTTAGTTAATTTAGAAGGAGTATATTATAATCTAGCTAAAGGAGGTGAAAATATGTTACTCAAAAAGCGCGAAGTTTCATCAAAGCAACGCGTGTTAGAAATGCTCGGGAGACGTTTACCGAAATCTCACGCTAAGTATAATTATTTTCAAAAAATGCTAGGAAGAACAAGGGCTGGTATTGTTGGCGAGCAAAGAGTAGATCGAGAATGGCGTGAAATCTATTTGGAGCATGCGTATTATTTATTGCATGATGTAGAGCTTAAGGTTGAGAGTGCTGCTGGATCGACACACCAAATGGATACATTATTTATGTCCCAACATTTTGTGCTAATCGTTGAAATCAAAAATATCGTTGGGCATGTAGAATATATGGAAGATAACCATCAATTTATTCGAATTACTTCTGATGGCAAAGTAGATGGCTTTAGAAATCCTATTGATCAAGTGAAGCGACATGCTAGATTTTTGCGTCGGCTATTTCAAATGAGTGGGCATAATATACCTATTGAATATATAGTCGTTTCTGCAAATCCGAATATGATTATGACGTCCTCTTTCTTGTCCCAGCCAATTATTCATGTAAGTGGCTTGGCTGAAAGGATCAATCAACTGTTCAAGCGGCATCAACAAGTCTGTCTAAGTGAAAAAGTTTTGAGAGACATATCAGCGCATATTTTAAAGATGCACACACCAACTCACTGGACCCTAGATATTATGGTGGATGAATTGAAGACGGGGGCACTATGCTCGCAGTGTCATTTTGACCATGTCCTACGTTACACCCATGGGAAATGGCGTTGTAGCAATTGCCAATCGATTGATAATCAATCAATGCTAATAGCATTACATGATTTTCGATTAATGCTGGGCAACAATATTACAAATGCTCAATTTCGTAATTTCTTTGATATTGACTCAGAGAAGGCAGTTTATTATTTATTGAAAAAGTTAAAATTTGAAGAGATAGGTAAAAATAAAAATAGGAAATATGTAATTCCTACCGATTTATTGAAGTGAAGGTAAGCGGCGCAAACTATCGGTGCGGTCAGATAGTGTCGCTTGTAAGGTAAATGTCGATATTTTTTTAAAGTTGGTCGATAAAACTCTGAAAAGTCTCGATAAACAAGAGAAAAGTTTCGATAAAACTCTGAAAAGTCTCGATAAATCTCAAAAGTGCCTCGATAAACCTAAAAAAGCCACACTCACATAGCAAGTGTGACTCTTTATTTTAGACGAGTAAGCCGAATAGTTGAATGTCGTTGTTTACTTCTTTGTATTTGAAGCCGAATTCATTCATGCGTACTAGTAAACCTTCGTAGTCTTCTCGATTGCCGAGTTCGATGCCGACTAAGGCAGGACCACTTTCTTTGTTGTTTTTCTTAGTATATTCGAAAGTTGTAATGTCGTCATTTGGTCCTACAACGCTTGTTAAGAATTGGCGAAGGGCGCCGGCACGTTGTGGGAAGCTTACGATGAAGTAGTATAGTAAGCCTTCGTGAATTAAAGATTTTTCTTTAATCTCCTGCATACGACCGATATCATTATTACCACCACTAATGATAATAACGACTGATTTGCCTTTAATTTCTTCTTTATAAGAATCGAGAGCTGCTACTGATAATGCTCCAGCAGGCTCTGCGATAATGGCGTGTTTGTTGTAAAGATCTAAGATGGTTGTACATACTTTCCCTTCTGGTACTAGTACGATGTCGTCTAAGTAGCGACGACAAACATCGTATGTGTGATTACCGACGCATTTTACCGCGGCCCCATCTACGAATTTGTCAATCCAATCAAGTGCCACTGCGCCGCCTTCTGCAAATGCAGCTTTCATACTGCCTGCCCCAGCAGGTTCTACACCGATAATTTTGCTATGAGGAGAAAGGTTTTTCACATAGGCAGAAACACCGGACATTAAGCCACCGCCACCAATACTACCAAATACGTAGTCAATTGGCTCCTCCATGTCATTCATAATTTCAACAGCGACAGTTCCTTGACCAGCAATGACATCAAAATCATCAAATGGGTGGATAAAGATTTTTTCGTGCTCTTCACAGTAAGCTAATGCACCTTCTGCAGAATCATCAAAAGTATCACCTGCTAAAATAATTTCTACATAATCACGACCAAACATACGAACTTGGTCGATTTTTTGTTTAGGTGTTGTTTGAGGCATAAAAATACTTGCTTGAATTTTCAATTGTGCACAGGCGTAGGCAACACCTTGAGCATGATTGCCCGCACTTGCGCAAACAACGCCAGTTTTACGAGCCTCTTCTTCAATTTTTTTAATCTTATAATAGGCACCACGAAGTTTAAATGAGCGTACATGCTGTAAATCTTCGCGTTTAAAATAAATATTAGCTCCGTATTTCTCGGATAAATAGTCATTTTTTTGTAGCGGCGTGTGCACCACTACGTCTTTTAAGAAATGATGTGCAATCAAGATATTTTCTACTTGCACGGTTCTAGTGTCAGCAGCTTCCATAGTATTCATCCTCCGTTATCCGTATAAAACATTTATCTATGATAGCACACTTTATATGCTTTTTGTCATTAATTTTTAGTAAATTCTAAATTTTCGGTGTCTATTTAATGCAAAATAGATTTATTCGAGAATTTTTTGGAGAAATAAAGGATGCACACATTTCCTCATAACGGAAATGGTCCAGCATATACTAGAATACCTTAGGACAAGTAGGAGGGTATGTAATTGGAAATCATTCAAGGAATTCTATCTACATACATTCAATTTTTCAATTGGGAAATGTGGAAAGAAATTTTGACTGACCCTGTATCTTGGGGGTTAATATCAACACTTATTATAATAGAAGGTTTGCTTTCGGCTGATAACGCACTTGTATTAGCTGTGCTAGTGAAGCATTTGCCAACCAAGCAACGAAAACGAGCATTAATGTACGGAATGTTGGGAGCCTATTTTTTCCGATTTTTATTTATTGGGGTAGGCGTTTACTTGGTAGAATTCTGGTTTATTAAAGTGCTAGGAGCTCTGTATTTAGGTTGGCTATGTGTCGCTCATTTCTTACAGATAGGAGAAGCTGATAGTGCTAAGGAAATGAAAAAAACAGGGTTGATGGTTCGCATTTTTGGAACGTTTTGGGCAACCGTTATTTCTGTAGAACTGATGGATATTGCCTTTTCAATTGATGCGATTTTTGCAGCCTTTGCGATATCCAATCAAATTTGGATATTACTCATCGGGGGAGTACTAGGTATTTTAATGATGCGAACGATTGCAGGCTTATTTTTAGTCATTATTGAAAAAATACCAGAATTAGAGGCAACAGCATTTATTATAATTGGTATTATTGCACTGAAAATGCTAGCTAGCGTCATCGGTATTCACATTCCGCATTATATGTTTTTCGTTGTGCTAATTATTATATTTGCTATAACCTTCATGATTCATTTCTTAAAAAAAATGAGGACTGCTTAACATAAAAGCGGATCTGTTCTCCATTTAAAAAGAGGACAGATCCGCTTTATTGTCAGTAACAAAACGAAAACTTTTATTTTACATAATGATCAGGATTCACTATATAGAACTTTTCAATATTAAGCCAGCTTTCGCTCATTGGTTCACCGTCATCGATGCGTTTTTCTGTTTCTTGCATCATCCAAGCAGTTTGGGATGAGTGTGCTTGTAAGGCACTAATTTTATCTGCCTTCATTTCGCTTATATTGACGACAACATGTGGCTCCCCATTTTTTTCAATCGTATCATTTGCAAAGGCACAGCCCAATACTTGTGGACGAGCGGCTTTTGGCATACGACGAACAGCTTCAACTACTGCACGTGCTGTTGCCTCATGGTCAGGATGCACTGCAAAACCAGGTAAGAATGTAAAGATAAGAGAAGGCATTAACTCTTCTATTAAACCTTCAACAAGCTTTACCATTTTTTCATCGTCTTCAAATTCAATCGTTTTATCACGGAAACCAAGCATACGTAAATCTTGTATGCCCATAGCATCTGCTGCTGCAATAAGCTCCTTACGTCGAATTTCTGGTAAGGATTCACGTGTTGCAAAAGGTGGATTTCCTAAATTACGCCCCATTTCGCCTAAAGTTAAACAGGCATATGTAACAGGTGTATTCATTTTCTTCGTATAGTAGGCAATTGTTCCAGCAATTGAAAAAGCCTCATCATCTGGGTGAGGGTAAACAATTAAAATATGACGTTGTGGTTGTAAATTCAAAAAGTCGTCCCCCTTAATAAGCAAACGGCGTTTCGCTAATTTCAAGTGCAATCGCCAGTTTACCTGAGTAATCTAGTCCAGCCATTAATAAACGGCCGAGATCATCTAGTTCAAAATGTGTGATGCCCTGTGCATAAACCCAGCCATGTGCCATTTTCAAGCCAACACGATGGGGTGAATCATCTACCACTTTAGCAAGTTCATAGTTGATTTTAGCATTACGAATAAAAGCACCTGCATTAAAAAATTTTTCATCAAAGTGTGCTGCATAAGAACCGTTCGTCGTCTCAAGATGGATATAAACGTCTTTGTTGGCGAAAGAATTCAATAATTCCTGTAACGTCTTTACTTGTACCTCTTGCATCTTAACACTCCTCTCGATTATTTCTATTTAAGTATAGTCAAAAAAGATGACAAAGGGAAATTGAAAGGCTTTTGTTGTCAAAATAACAATAAATGCTGTTGGTAAAATACAGAAATTTCTTTATCTTAAGATAATTATATTTACTATTTGTATAGGGTTAATTACTTGAAAAAGTTATTCTAATGTATCAATATAGGACACATGAAACGGGTTTATATAAATTGTGTCGTTATAATTTGTATGCGGTTTCATAAATAAAATATGGGGAGATTGATACTATGATTTATGCAAATCCTAATACTCCGGGCGCAGTAGTAAATTTCAAAGAAAAATATGATAACTTTATCGGTGGCGAATGGGTTCCTCCAGTAAAAGGGCAATACTTTGAAAATAAAACACCTGTAACAGGTCAAGTTTTCACAAAAGCAGCTCGTTCAACAGTTGAAGATATTGAGCTTGCTCTTGATGCAGCACATGCAGCAAAAGATGCATGGGGGAAAACAAGCGCAACTGAGCGTGCATCTATTTTAAATAAAATCGCAGATCGTATTGAAGAAAACTTAGAAAAGATCGCTGTTGCAGAAACATGGGATAATGGTAAAGCAGTTCGCGAAACTTTAAACGCAGATATTCCTTTAGCAATTGATCACTTCCGCTATTTTGCAGGTGTCATCCGTGCACAAGAAGGGCGTACAACACAAATAGATAACGACACTGTTGCATACCACTTCCAAGAGCCGCTAGGTGTAGTTGGCCAAATCATTCCTTGGAATTTCCCAATCTTAATGGCTGCTTGGAAAATTGCTCCTGCACTTGCAGCAGGTAACTGTATTGTGATGAAACCAGCTGAGCAAACGCCAGTTTCATTATTAGTGTTAATTGAAACAATTCAAGATATCCTACCAAAAGGCGTACTTAACATTGTAAACGGCTTTGGTGTTGAAGTTGGTAAACCACTTGCAACGAACAAACGAATTGCAAAAATTGCATTTACTGGTTCAACAGCAGTTGGTCGCCAAATTATGCAATATGCAACTGAAAATATTATTCCTGTAACGTTAGAGCTAGGGGGTAAATCACCAAACGTATTCTTTGAGGACGTAATGGCTTCAGATGATGAATATTTAAATAAAGCAATTGAAGGCTTTGTGATGTTCGCATTAAACTCAGGTGAAATTTGTACTTGTCCTTCACGTGCACTTGTTCAAGAGTCCATTTACGATAAATTTATTGAACTAGCAATAGAACGCGTAAAAGCTATTAAAATTGGTAATCCATTAGATACCGAAGTCATGATGGGTGCTCAAGCTTCTAACGAACAAAAACAAAAAATCCTTTCTTACTTAAAACTTGGTAAAGAAGAAGGTGCTGAGTGCTTAATTGGTGGAGAAGAAAATATTCTTGCAGGCGATCTTGCAGGCGGTAACTACATTAAACCAACAGTATTCAAAGGTCATAATAAAATGCGAATCTTCCAAGAAGAAATCTTTGGTCCAGTGCTTGGCGTAACTACATTCAAAGATTTCGATGAAGCAATGGAAATTGCAAATGATACAGAATATGGTTTAGGTGCTGGTGTTTGGTCACGTTCTGGTGACATTGCATATCGTGCAGGTCGAGCTATTCAAGCTGGTCGTGTGTGGACAAATACTTATCATCAATATCCAGCAGGTGCTGCATTTGGTGGATTCAAACTTTCTGGTATCGGTCGTGAAAACCACGCAATGATGTTAGATCACTACCAACAAACTAAATGCCTTTTAGTGAGCTACAAAAAAGAAGCACAAGGATTTTTCTAATACCAGAGGATGAATAACAACATGGTAGAACGAGTTACTGCAACAATAGAGGCTTTAAATTTGATAGAACTAATTAAGAGTCGGCATGGCGCTATCATGTTTTATCAATCTGGGGGTTGCTGTGATGGCTCTGCACCGATGTGTTATGTAGAAGCAGACTTTAAAATTGGTGAAAACGATATCTATCTTGGTAAAATAGGTGACGTTCCTTTTTACATTCATAGAGCGCAATATGAATATATTAAGCATACGCAATTGATTATTCATGCGATTGAGGGAAGAGGTGCAAGTTTTTCTTTAGATAGTGTTGAAAATATGCATTTCATTACGAACTCTAGAGTATTCACAACAGAAGAGTATAAAGAAGTAATAAAGCTCTTTTAACTTCTTTCAGCGCATGTTTTGTGTAGCGACAGGTAAGGAAGTCTCCCATCACTATAGATGGTGAGATGAATGCGAGTTTAAGTTACTATTTCAGCGGGTGTCCAAACACCTGCACCTGTCGCTACGCTTTCGGTTTAATAGACATTTGCTGAAATAGAGGATCTCAGTCTAAGAACGCCACGTCCTGTGGCATTACCGAAATGGTCGACATCGTGTCAACCCTCATATAGGCCTAAGCATAAAGCCGAATCTAGACGCAATTATGCCGAAGTATAATTGATGGCATCCTTTAATCTATGAAGATGTATCGAGCAATATTCTTGAAAAAAATATTGAAATATATCAATATAATAAAGGTGAAAGCAATTTTGTACAAAATGTGTCGTTTTGTATTGTTTGAGGTTTCACAACCGAAAAGATACTGCGACCACGATATCTTCTTGAATTGACGGATAAGAAGTGCATAGTGTTGAAGGGAATTTAAAACTAGGTAATAACGAATTCTATCTTGGTACAATAGATGACGTTCCTTTAACATTTTATGCATGGACACGGCAAGGAAAGAAGACGGAAAGCTAATTATCATAGTATAGTAAAAAGCCGCGATTCTCTTTTATGACGGAGAATCGCGGCTTTTTATAATGTTTGGTTTTTGGGAGTATGTATTTGTTAATATCGGTTGAGTTTTCGTTCAATGGAATCTAGACGATTGTTGAGATGTTGTAGATGCTTGTGCATGTTTCTAAACTGTAAATTTTGATTTTGTGCGTTTGAGGTTCTTGTTTGTTCCAGTTGCTCTTCCTCTTGCAATGCTAAAATGGTGGAGAGGGTTGCTAATGAATATCCTATTGTTAAAATCATTGAAGATATCACTTCTACTTTGGTAGACGTTATATCTCCAGCTAGAATACCTGTGCCTTCACCTAGGAGACCGGCTTCTTGACCACCTAGATTAGTTGGATCAACATTTATGTTTTGTTGTTTACGTCTTTTCATTTTTCTCCCTCCCATATACAGCTAATATATGGTATAGGAAGAAGTAGCGTATCTTGTCCTGAGCTTTTTACATTTGAGTAATAATCCCCTAGGTTCTAAGTGTGAATTTCTTAATTTTCTGTCAATTTATTTGATTTTTATGGAAAATTAGAGCAATATAGTGAAAATAAACAGTCGTTTTTAGGGGGGATAGATGTGAATAAAGACTTTAAATATTGTAAAGAATCAAGAGTCATGCGTACAAGTCGGGTTTTTCCGAATGATATTAACAATCATAATACACTGTTTGGTGGTCGATTAATGAGTGATATCGATCAAGTAGCTTCAATTTCTGCTGCGAAGCATAGTCGTAGAGATTGTGTAACAGCCTCAACGGATTCAGTAGACTTCTTGCATCCAATACGCCAAACTGATTCTGTATATTTCGAATCATATGTATCGTGGACAGGAACATCTTCAATGGAGGTTTTCGTAAAGGTTATTTCTGAGAATTTGAAAACGGGTGAACGAAAGGTAGCTGCTACAGCATTATTAACCTTTGTTGCATTAGATGAAAATAATAAACCAACTCCAGTTCCATCTGTCATTCCGGAAACAGTAGAGGAGACAAAGCTACATGAAACCGCAGCTGTACGAGCAAAAGCGCGTGCAGAGCGTAAAAAGGAAAGTAAGGCTTTGGCCAAATTCATTTCGATGAACAATCCATGGGATTAACAGCTCGAAATGATGGAGAACCACTATATGTAAAAGAGGCATCTGATCTTCAGATGCCTCTTTCGTCATTAAATTTCAGTCACCGTTACTTGTGGTGCGCCAAAACGAGATTTAGCACCGTGCATAACTGGTCCTACATAGTCATTTAATGCCCAACCGTGAGCGATTGCAGCTGAAACAAATTCTTTTGCTTCAATTACAGCCTCTTTTACTGAAAGACCGTTTGCCAAGTTTGCTGTTACTGAAGCAGCAAATGTACAGCCAGCCCCGTGGTTATAAGTAGAAGCAACTTTTTCAGATTCTAATAAGTAGAATTTTTCACCGTCGAAAAACAAGTCAGTCGCTTTTTCAGTAGCTAGCGCTTTTCCACCTTTAATGACAACAGCTTTAGCACCAAGTTCGTGGATTTTACGAGCAGTTGTTTTCATTTCCGCGATTGTTTTCGGTGTTCCAGTCCCAGCTAATTGTCCAGCCTCAAACAGGTTAGGTGTTGTAACTGCAGCTAATGGTAAAAGATGTTGAATCATTGCATCTGTGTTACCAGGGTTCAATACTTCATCTTCTCCTTTACATACCATTACAGGGTCAATAACAACATTTGTCGTACCAGATTTCGCAATAGCATCACCTGCAATACGAATAATCTCTTCCGTTGACAGCATACCAGTTTTTATTGCGTCAATGCCTGTTGACAGAGCCGTATCGATTTGTTTTTGCAAAAGTTCTGTAGGTAATGGCGTTACGTTATGAGTCCAACCGTTTGGATCCATTGTTACGACAACCGTTAATGCCACCATGCCGTATGTGCCGTGCTCTTGAAATGTTTTAAGGTCGGCTTGCATACCTGCGCCACCTGATGTATCTGAACCAGCAATCGTTAAAGTTTTTTTAAGAACCATGTGGAAGATCTCCTTTATAGATGGAATTTTTAAAATTATCATCTAGTATAGTCTTATCCTGGTTGTATAAAAATAGTCAGTATTATATATTTTTATATGGTCAGTTTAACTTCTATCAGTAGAAATCTCCGCCTATATATAGGAAAGGAGTTCATATAGGGTGTTAGCTTAACATCATCGCATCCATCCATAACTGACCTGCAAGAAAAAATACAGTCCTTATGAAGGCCTAAACTAAAACTGATTTTGGACTTAATGATGCCAATGTATAATTGAATTGAAGCTTGAATTCGACATTATTTTTTTGTACCGTTGTAAGAAGAGAAAGGGGCTTATATTAAGATGAAACAAGCATTCCCGAATGATTGGCAAGCAATACTTGCAGAAGAGATAGAAAAAACATACTTTACAAAGCTCTGTCAATTTGTAGAACATGAGTATTCAACACAAGCAATTTATCCACCGATGAATGATATAATGAATGCATTTTATACAACAGCTTATCAAGATGTGAAGGTCGTAATTTTAGGTCAGGATCCTTATCATGGACCAAACCAAGCACATGGCTTAAGCTTTTCGGTCATGCCAGGAATCTCACATCCACCAAGCTTACGAAATATGCTAAAAGAGTTACAGGATGATCTTGGCTGTCCAATCCCTTCAGACGGAACATTAACAAAATGGGCACAGCAAGGTGTAATGTTATTAAATACTGTATTAACTGTTCGTGAAGGCGAGGCGAATTCCCATAAAGAACAAGGCTGGGAGCAATTCACGGATGCTGTCATCGATAAATTAGCATCTAGAGATAAACCCGTTATTTTTGTACTTTGGGGTAGACCAGCACAACGAAAAAAACAATTAATTGGTCAATACTCAACGCAACATATTATTTTAGAAGCGCCTCATCCAAGCCCACTAAGTGCTTATCGGGGGTTTTTTGGCAGTAAACCATACTCGAAAATCAATGCACAGCTAGAGGAATGGGGAGAGCAACCGATTGATTGGTTCCTAGCTTAGTGTTCTTTATCTTCATTAAGTAAATGTTTGTGTAGCGACAGCAACAAATGTTTTCTGTGCGAAAGCGAAGCGTCAGCAACAAATGTTTTCTATGCGAAAGCGAAGCGGCTCGTTAAAGCGAAATTGAAGCGCTTATCGTTTCGTGTTACATTTAATAATAGAAGAAAGTGGGGGACAACGATGAAGGTGAATTGTTTCAAATGTCAATATTTTAAAGTAACATGGGACCCGCAAACTCCACGGGCTTGTGTAGCGTATGGCTTTAAAACAAAGCAAATACCATCCGTTGTCGTTAAACAATCCTCTGGCACAGACTGTCTGAAATTTATGCCAAAAGCAGAAAGTGGGGGAATGCAATGATTCCTTATCAAGCCGTTATTCAACAACTTGAAAAACAATTATCCGGTGTCAAAAATACTGGAGACGAACAACAAATTCGTGAAGCCTTAACAGCAATCCGAGCATTATGCGATGTGGTATTAGACACATCTGACGGCATTTCTAAAGCGCAGTCAAAACATTTGCCACAAATGCTAGTGTCAGAGCCGAAGCAACCAAGTTTATATACAGCAAAAATTGAAGAAGAAGACGGAGCAAATGGCGATTCAATTTTTGACTTTTAATCATGATTAAAGGTAGGGAAATGATATGAAAAAATTTATCGTGACAGGTGCACTTCATGGCTTTTTAGCAGTGGCACTAGGTGCATTTGGTGCACATGCTTTAAAAGAAGTTCTAGACGATTATAGTCGTGGGATTTGGGAAACAGCTGTGCAGTACCAGATGTTTCAAGCTACGGCAATCCTTATCATTGGACTATTGATGAGCTCTAAAATACTAGGTGAGGTCAAGCAGTTAAATTTAGCAGGAATCTTTTTCAACCTAGGGATTGTCTTCTTTTCGGGAAGCTTATATGTACTGGCAATCAGCGGCGTTAAAGTTCTAGGTGCCATCACACCAATTGGTGGTGTTCTATTTTTAACTGGCTGGGTTCTAATTATAGTAGCTGCGCTTAAACATGCTCGATAAAAATCAGACTACAAATTTACTCCTTCACACTATGTGTGAGGGAGTTTTTGTTTTTTACGGATAACAACTAGTAATGAATCAAGAGAATTTTTCTTCCGGATCAACAATATAATTACTATAGAATGGTAGTTTTAATTCCTATTGTTTTTGTAAGGATTTATAGTACACTATAATTATCAAATAAGTTCGACAAATAAGAAGTGAGGTTTTGTGATATGGAGAAGCTTTTTACTTTACTAGATAATAACTATGATGAAATGGTAGCGATTCGTCGTCATCTACATGAATATCCGGAATTATCTTTTGAGGAAGTGGAAACACCAGCGTATGTAGCGGCTTTTCATCGAGCGTTAGGACATGAGGTTCGTGAGCATGTAGGTGGACGGGGTGTTGTTGCAACTTTATATGGAGGGAAGCCAGGTAAAACAGTAGCATTACGCGCTGATTTTGATGCATTAGCCATTCAGGAGGAAAATGACGTTCCTTATAAGTCAAAAGTAGATGGTAAAATGCATGCATGTGGACATGATGGTCATACTGCGACATTACTAGTGCTTGCTAAAGTGCTTCATGCATTGAAAGATGATATTGCGGGCAATGTAGTTTTCATTCATCAGCATGCAGAAGAAATGGCGCCAGGTGGAGCAAAACCTATGATTGAAGATGGCTGCCTAGAAGGAGTAGACGTTATTTTCGGTACACATTTATGGGCACCAACGCCATTGGGCGATATATTGGTGAGAGATGGGGCAATTATGGCTGCCGCGGATAAAGTGGAAATTACGATTCAAGGTAAAGGTGGTCACGGTGCGGAGCCTCATCATTCTATTGATGCAGTTACTCTTGCGTCACAGTTTGTAGTTAATGCACAGCAGATTATATCTCGACGTATCGATCCATTAAAATCAGCCGTCTTAACAATTGGTCATTTTGAGGCCATTAATCCTTTTAATGTGATTGCAGAGCGAGTAGTATTAGCTGGAACAGTCCGAACTTTTGAGGAGCCGGTACGCAAACAAATGGAGCAAGAGCTTGAGGCCGTTTTAAATGCTACTTGTTTAGCCTTTGGTGCAAGCTATAATTATCGTTATACGAGGGGCTATCCACCTGTTTACAACCATGTGAAAGAAACAGAATTTGTTGCACAACTTGCGGTAGATATACCAGGAGTAGAAAATATTATAACGTGCCCACCATTTATGATTGGTGAGGATTTTGGGTATTATTTAGAGAATGTACCAGGTACATTTTTCTTCACGGGTGCTAAAAAGCCAGAATGGGAAGTGGCATATCCTCATCATCATGCACGCTTTGATTTTGATGAACGTGCAATGTTGATTGCTGCCAAAACTTTAGGAAAAGCAACATTGCAATTTTTACAAGAAAATCAATAGTTAGCTCCATTAAATAAAAATTAGCATGCTAGGAAGTATCCTACCATGCTAATTTTTATTTAATGGTAAATGCCCACGTAGATTCCTCGTTTCATACGAAAAACATTTGCGGGCAATCAAAAACATGAGACCTAATTGGGAGTCACAACGAAACTGTATTGCAACGAAGTATGAGCAAGAAGTAGCGAAGGAGCACCCTTTTGCTCGGTCCTCCTTGCTATTGAGGAGTGGAATTTAGAAAATACGAACTTATGAATAGCTCATTTCAATTATGGAGTTTGGTCAAAGTATGCCATTTCCTCATCATATTCAGCAAAATCAAAGTAAATCATTGGGAATAGGAAACGATGATTCGATTTGAGTTCACGTAAAATAACATGATCTCTACCAGCAGCTTCTACAACGCCTCGCACTACTTTCGTGTTTTTTCCTGGCTCAATCGCATGCTCGAAGGAAAAATGGAAAGTACCAGGTTTTCCACGATTCAAACGAAAAATATTTTCAATATACGATTGCTCCCGTCCAGGTTGGCGTGCTCCAGGAAGTACCTGTGGAGGCACTTGAGGCATTTGTTGTTGTTGCGTTGTCGGTGTCCAATAATAAGGCATCATAAGTTATCAACCTTCTTTCTTTTAGATTTGAGGACAATCTTCTTCGGTTGGCGAGAAGAAGCAATGTGCTTTGAATCTTCCCGTGTTCCACTGACCATACCATTGTGCTGGACAATCTCCCTCAGGTCTGAAAAACCATAGTGAACGTGTTGCTGGATGGAATCTTTCACCTTGAATAACTCTCCTTGCTAATCGAAGGTCTTGATCACGTGCTCGCTGATAAAAGTAGCCTTTTAGTGTCGCTTCAAAGCCCCCTGGACGCTGATATACCATTTGTTCAATTGTACGAACATCTGTAAAATCTAAACAATCTGCTCGTACACGATTGACGCCAACATTGCCGACCATCAGCATACCTTGGTTCCCTTCACCCTCTGCCTCGGCACGCATAAGCCTTGCTAGCATGGCTGTTTGTGCATCATTCGTTTTGATAACAGCGATTTTTACTCCTCCTCGCAGACAGTATATGCATGATGGTATCGTAGACATGTTCAATTTCGATGAAAGAAATTCACAGTTTAAAATGGCTAAGCATATATTAATAATGACGAGCCGTATGTAAAAGAGGCGAAAAAAATTTTTTATTCATGACTATAACGTGGAGTTGAATCGCACAGACCTGACCGTGTATGTTTATCCTTCATTTCTTTACTACGTTAGTACCAGAAATGAAGCTAACCCCCAAGGAATCTACCAGCTATTAAATGGCATGCTTTTCAACTTTGGTGTTACGCGTATAAAAATGGGTAAAAAGAGAATAGAAACTATATCGGGGAACGTGAGATGGGCATTGCATGTGTATTGAATACATGTGAGGTGACAGGGTATGGAGATTGGTGTTTGGGTAGGTATTTTGTTGAGTGCTGTGCTGGCATTTTTAGTGGGGAGTTTTTACGGACAGCCACTCCATTGGTATCTCTTTATACTAATAATCGTAGTCGGATTTTTCATCAATACGATTATATTAATTTTGAAAGTTAAAGATGAAAGGTCTTGAAGCGCAGCACGGTCATATGAAAATAAGAAAGTGTCGTCCATTACGATGACACTTTCTTATTTTTTTAATTGAATAAATGGAATCTGATGTTTTGCAAGTATATTAAAAATAAACGGTGACATACTAAAGTTGAAAATTATTTTTTTGCTTTCATGAAGGAGTGTTATAATGCATACTTTTGGTACGTTTGTAGCAATTATCATAAGTGCATTCATCGCCGTTGGGATAGCAGAGTACTATCAGCAACCGTATAATTGGTATTTAGTTTTCCTAATGATTCTAGCTGGTTTTTTTATTCATACAATTATTTTAATATTGGAATCAGAGAACAGCGAAGAAAGCGAATATTAAAAAATGCGAGTCCGATTGGTGGACTCGCATTTTTATATTTAATTAAACAGTTAATAATTTCACAAGTTTTTCTTGATCAAGAAGGTTACCAACGAAGAATGCGCCAAACTCACCGTAGCGAGCTGAAACTTCATCAAAACGCATTTCATATACTAATTTTTTGAATTGTAGTACGTCATCTGCAAATAGAGTTACGCCCCATTCGTGATCGTCGAAGCCAACAGAACCAGTAATGATTTGTTTTACTTTACCAGCATAGCCACGACCAATCATACCGTGAGAACGCATTAGCGATTTGCGTTCATCCATTGAAAGCATGTACCAGTTGTCATTGCCTTGACGACGCTTATCCATTGGATAGAAGCATACATGCTTAGCGCGTGGAAGTTCAGGATATAGACGAGCACGCACATGTGGATTTTGGTAAGGATCTTCGTCTGACTCACCTGCTAAATAGTTAGAAAGCTCTACAACAGATACATATGAATATGTAGGAATTGTAAAATCAGCAATCGCTAATTTATTGAATTCAGCTTCAAGCTCTTGTAGTTCTTCCATTGTTTCACGTAAAGTCATAATCATAAAGTCAGCTTTTTGACCAACGATTGCGTAAAATGCATGGGCACCTGTTTTAGCGATATCAGCTTCGTTTAATTTTTCTAAATATGCAATGAATTCTTCTACTGCTGCTTGGCGTTCTTCAGCAGAAACTAGTTTCCATGAAGCCCAATCGATTGAGCGGAAATCATGTAAAGCGTACCAACCATCTAAAGTAATAGCTGCTTCATTCATTATTAAAAACACTCCTTTATAAGTGAATATCATTCGAAATTTAGTTTATCATAGTTTGTACAAAATCCCTAAGTTCATGATTGCATTTCACGAATTTGACACCTTCCATAGATAATGTATTCTAAAGAGAAGAGATGTAAATAGAGGAGCTCCAATCATGAAAAGTATTTTACAACAGCCGATTTGGCGTTTTTACGATCAATCCATTAGCGCGAAGCAAAGATCGCCGCTTGAATCCTTTGCAACAGACGATACTTTATGTCAGCTAGTTGGGCAATTAGCCTCTCCGCCAACTATTCGTACATGGGTACATGATGCATCTGTTGTGCTTGGTATTCAGGATCACCGTTTACCATATGTGCAGCAGGGCATGGATTTGCTTAAAGCACAAGGCTATCAACCTATTGTACGCAATTCAGGCGGATTAGCAGTTGTGCTGGATGAAGGTGTACTGAATATTTCAATTGTATTATCTGAACAAACGGAAGCGCTAAGTATTAATGATGGCTATGATGTAATGGTAGCTTTAGTAAAAAGCTTGTTCCCTGAAGTAGCAGATCAAATTGAAGCCTATGAAATTGTAGGCTCCTATTGTCCAGGTTCCTATGATTTAAGTATTAAAGGAAAGAAATTTGCTGGTATTTCTCAGAGACGTTTACGTCAAGGTGTAGCAGTGCAAATTTATTTATGTGTTGAAGGAAGCGGTTCAGATCGAGCTGCACTCATTCGTGACTTTTATGAGGAAAGTCTAAAAGGAGAGGAAACGAAATTTACGTATCCTAATATTGACCCTGATGTGATGGCGTCATTGTCTGAATTAATGGATGTATCATTAACAGTGGAAGCTGTTGTTTTTCGTTTACAGCAACTTCTTAACAATATGGCAGAAGAAATTCAAGTTGAATCTTTTCATGATGAAGAAATAACGCTATATGCGTTTTATTTACAACGTATTTTAGAACGAAATACGAAAATGCTTGAACCGAAGTGATGAAGCGAAAGCCTTGAGCGGATGTCAATGAGAGATCGTTGCAAAAAAAAGCGATGCTGCTAAATAAGCGCATCGCCATTTTCTTGTGTATAAGGGCTACTTACAACGAGATTTCCGTTTTTCTCCATTTTGAAAACAGGTGCAATTCGTTCGTCCTCTTCATCTAGTGTGACTAGTCGTCTAGCACGGTTCATAATTTGTACAAATTGCTCGTAATCTTTTCGAATAGCTCTATTTTCTTCTTCTAGCTGTGTAATGGTTTTCTCTAGTTTTTTATTTTTCTCAGATGTTACGTGTACTAGCTGTCTCCATTTTGTAGACTCATTACCTATTTCACCAGAGTGCTGTAAACGTAATAAATAGGCTATGACAATATCAAGATTTAATGCAGATAGAGGAATTGATTTACCCTCTGCGGCACTACTATTAACTGTAAACATACTAGAAGCACGGCGTCTTGCTGGAGCTCCCAACACTCGCATTCTTTCTTTTCTTTCCTTTTTTGCTTCTGATAATTGTTCCTCGTATTCTTTACGAACAACAGCATTCCAACGAAAACCACATGCAGCAGCAGTACGATTCAAAGCATCACCAGCTTCTTCAAAGGCATTTAACTGTGTACTACCTTCCGTCACATGGCGAATAACCGCCTCTGCTAACAATTCATCGTTTTCTTCTAACCAAGCATCTTGTCTAACTTTACTCATATTAAAATCCTCCCACCTTTATTTGGAACTTTTTATTTACAACTAGCATGACCAATCTTTTAACCTTTTATTCATCCATGTGGAAGGAATTATGCTTGAATACAAGGGGAATAATGCGATACAATACCCGTTGTAGGTTTGTACGTATGCTACATACTTAAATATGTGAAAGTCATACGTTCAATAGAGACGAATTTTTGATTTTTTGATTAAAAAATACTATATAGAAAGGGTTGTTGACAAAATGGCAAACGAATTTAAAGTTTGCGATGAATGTCAGGCCGTTAACTTAAAAACGTTAATTCCAAAATTAAAGGAAATCGATCCTGATGCAACCATCGAAATTGGCTGTCATTCTTATTGTGGCCCAGGACGTAAAAAAACATTTACCTTTGTAAATAGCCGTCCTGTTGCTGCATTAACGGAAGAAGAACTAATGGAAAAGGTTTTAGCAAAGTTAAAAAAATAAGTAAAACAAAACGCTATCTTCACTAGTCTAGTTGAAGATAGTTTTTGTTTGGATTTTTATTGTCGATGGATAGAATCGATGAAGTGACGGAAGTAAGAGTTAGAGCGACGGATAGAATCGCCAGAGCGACGGATAGAATCATCAAAATGACGGAAAGAAGAGTTAGAGAGACGGAAAGCCATGCGGGCGACGGATAGAATCGGCAAAGCGACGGAAGGAAGAGCCGAAGCGACGGATAAAACCGCCGAAACGATGGAAGGTTCACGTTACGTCACCTCATCTTTTGGAAATTAGGTCGATAGAAACCTAAAATAAGACGAGAATACAGTGAGTTAGGTTGATAGTCTCTATAATTAAAAGGCAATATGTATGCTAGTCCTGTATTTATCGCATATAATAGAACAAATAGGAAACGGGGGTGCTGTACAATTGACACAATATGCAAAAGCTAAATTACAAGAGGAAAAAGTATTCAAGGATCCAGTGCATCGTTATGTGCATGTACGGGATCAAGTGATTTGGGATCTAGTTGGTACGAAAGAATTTCAGCGACTACGTCGAATTCGCCAGCTCGGTACAACATTTTTAGTATTCCACGGAGCAGAGCATAGTCGCTTTAGTCACTCACTTGGCGTTTACGAAATTGTACGCCGCATAGTAGATGATATATTTGCAGGTCGTCCGGAATGGGATGAGGATGAACGCCTGCTTGTGCTTTGTGCAGCCCTTTTACACGATTTAGGGCATGGGCCATTTTCACATGCCTTTGAAAATGTTTTTGAGCTTGATCATGAATATTATACAAGACAAATTTTGCTCGGTGATACAGAAGTGAATGCCGTATTAAAAAAAGTATCGGCGGACTTCCCGGAGAAAGTATCTCAGGTCATTGAAAAAACATATCCGAATAAGCAGGTCGTTAGTTTAATATCGAGTCAAATCGACGCTGATCGTATGGATTACCTACAGCGTGATGCTTATTTCACAGGCGTAAGCTACGGTCATTTTGATATGGAGCGTATCTTAAGAGTAATGCGTCCACGGAAAAATCAGGTCGTTATCAAGGCAACGGGCATGCATGCGGTAGAGGATTATATAATGAGCCGCTATCAAATGTACTTACAAATTTATTTCCACCCAGTATCTCGCAGTGCAGAGGTTGTATTAAATAATATTTTAAAACGAGCTAAGCAACTAAGCTTAGCTGGCTATAAATTTAAGCACGAGCCTACACACTTTATTGCATTTTTCCGCAACTCCATTACGTTAGATGACTATCTTGCATTAGATGAGAGTATTCTTTTTACATATTTTCAACTTTGGATGCAAGAAGAAGATGCTATATTAAGTGACTTAAGCCGCCGCTTTGTTAACAGAAAGCTATTTCAATACATCGATTTAGATCCAGGTGTAGAGCTAGATAAATATCAAAAACTACAAGAGCTCTTCAAGCAAGCTGATTTAAATCCAGAATATTATCTTGTCCATGATACAACAGCAGATTTACCGTATGACTTTTATCGACCAGGAGAAGAAGAAGTCCGTGTTCCTATTTTCTTAGAAATGAAAAATGGAGAGCTACGAGAGCTATCACGTGAATCTATTATTGTTGATTCTATTTCTGGTCGCATGAAACGAGATCATAAAGTATACTTCCCGCTAGATTTCCTAGAGGACAATAGTACCCATCCTGCTGTGAAGAAACAAATAATAGCCTTGCTGCAAGGTAAGGGGAAAAATTAATAAAAAAATTTTTTTGTATAAAAATGTGTATATTAAATAAAGTGGAATATATAGTATTCCAACATACTAATAGTGAAAAACAGCGAAAGTACTCTGATTGAGTTATTTTCGCTGTTTTTTTGTCATTGTATAAAGATGAAAAAAGTGGAAACTATATAGAAATTTTTAGAATTTTATAAATAGAAAGTCTGAGATTGTTTAGAATTTGTTTAGTATAATCGTTTAGAATGAGTCGAAAACCCTAATATGGATGTTACCTATTATTAAGGGTGTCACGAAAGTACCATGGATATATTCTAATTGTACATCGCAGATACATAAGTCATCGTAAGTGCCTATTCGTGAGTACTTATTCGAGTGTATTCATATAGACGACCATTGAATAGAAGGAAAGAGGGACCAACCTATTGTTTGCGGCATGCTTTTCGACATGACGAAAGGATGCAACGTCGTCAGCAAATACCAACAGGTAACTCTCTGAACTTAGAAAAAGGAGAGAAACATGCAAAAATTTAAAAAACTAAACATAGCAGTAATCTTAATGCTACTAGTATTCCAAACAGTCCTTTCACCGATTTCGGTGTTTGCGATTGATGGAGCACAATCTTTAGCACAGTCAGTTGAATCTGGAGATGTGGGTAGTAATGATAACACGAGCGTAGGTGAATCGCCTGAAACTTCAACTGAACCAGAAAAGGGTACTGGTACCACGGGAGTAGTTGAACTACCAGAAACCTCAACTGAACCTGAAAAAGGTGAGGGTTCTATTACTGGTTCTGAGGGCGTAGTTGAACTACCAGAAACCTCAACTGGACCTGAAAAAGGTGATGGTCCTATTACTGGTTCTACGGATGTAGGTGCACAACCTGAAACACAAACTGAACCTGGAAAAGGTAATGTTAGTGGTGAAGGAGAAAATCCAAAAGAAGATAAGGATGACGAAACTACACCACCATCGTATGAGCCAATTATGTCTGTTGATGTAATTAAAAATGTTGAGTTTACTGTGGATGGAAAAAAGGTAAATTCAAATGAAAGTATTAATGTTACTAACGGACAATCTGCAGAGTTTAAATTTCATTTAGAACTAGCAGCAGGACATAATTATGGTCCAGGTACAACATTAACGTACACTTTACCAGCTATTTTTGAAAATATCACATTCCCGAAAGGAACAGCTTACGGTGAGGTCGGTACAATTTCAAAAAATGGAAATGATATTGTCATTACATTTAACGACGAATTAAGAGATGATTTAGGAGCTGGTGTAGCCCTTGAACCGGGTGCATACTTTAGCGTACAAGCAAACTTTGCAAGCGATAATACGAAATGGGAAGAAACAATTAGTTTACCAGGCACTGAAAACATCAAGTTGAACTTCCAACCTAAAACGAGCAATAAACCTGTTACCAAATCAGGTGTAGCAGATAATGGTGGGGAAAATAGTAAGTTTATTGACTGGAAAGTTGAAGTTAATACAGATTTAGGCGTTAATAAAGAATCTGGTACTACAGATTTTATTGATACATTAGAAGGCGCGCATACTTTTAAGCAAGATTCTGTAAAAATTACAAAGTTAAATATATCACCTAATGGCACAAAAACAGACTCTAATGACCCTGTCATTGTGACTCCAATCTTCGATAACAACAAAATGACAATTGCGTTGCCGAATGAAAAATATACTGCTTACCGCATTACGTATCAAACAGAAGTTGGTGACCCAGGTAACGTTAAAAATGCTATCTTTAAAAATAAGGCAACTTATAATGGGAAATCCACTACTGCACCAATAAACGTGAACTTTGGTGATCCATTAGCAAAAACGCATACAGGTCCTACTGCTAGTGACTTAGCAACATATTGGACGATTAATTACAACTTCAATAACCGCAATATTTCACAGGAAAACGCCGTACTAACGGACATCTGGACCGATACTCAAGAGTTAGTTGGAGAGGTACAAGTATTTGAGGCAGATGGTAATACTCCTGCCACTATTTCTTACAAAGTGGAGAAAGATGGAAACGGCTTTAAATTAATATTTAATGCTCCTGTAACAAAACCATATGTTATCAAATATGTAACAAAGCCAAAAGATAACGTGTATCCAACAGAGAGTTTTGCGGTAAAAAATGAAGTAACACGCCCGGATATGTCAGAATCGGTAGAAGATACTTCTTATTATTATAAAGAATATTTATTACTAAACAAATCTGCAAATGGCATTGACTATCAAAATAAAACGATGTCATGGAAGATTGTGGCGAACCAAGCAGGCTATGATTTAGCTGCTGGTACGAAGTTTGTTGATACTTTTACAGATAAAAATCTAAAGTTAATAGAAAATACTTTAGAAGTAAAAGTAGGTAATAAATTGGTTAATAAAGCAGATTACACGTTAAGCATTAATGAGGATAAAAAAACCGGATTTACAATTATTTTAAACAAAGCGATAAATGAGCCTATCGAAATTACGTATGATACAGAATACGATATTCGACATGCTGGAACAAATGCAATTGAATATCATAATAAAGTAACAATGACAAATAATAATTTACCGAATTCTCCATCTGCTTCAGCAGAACAAGAGATTCGAAATGAACAAAAAACAAATGGTAAAAAAGAAGGTCATTATAATTACGAAACAAAAACCTTCTATTGGGATGTTGAATTTAACTTTAACTACAATTCTTTAAAAAATGCTGTATTTGAGGATAAATTACCAGATACACAAATAGTTCGAAATATTGTAGTTCAAAAAGGTGAACTAAATGCAAGTGGTGTTTTCACAGGAACAGAAACAATAGAGATTCAAAATACTTCAGATAAAAAGAACGAAATTAAGCTTGAACTAGGGAATATTGATAGTCCTTATAAAGTGACATATGAATCAGTAGATAAAGATGGCATATTCCCACATGGGAACCCAGTACGTATTACGAATACAGCTACATTAACAAGCGATGAAGGTGAGAATGCATCGTGGTCAAAAACAGTTGATGTAAATCATACAGATAAAATTTTAAACAAAATGGGTCATCAAGCTGATCGTGGCTCTGCAGTAGCTAAGTGGAATTTTGAGTTTAACTACGCACAATCCAAATTAGACAATGTAGTCATTACCGACACAGTAGGTAAAGATGCTGAAGGTAACCCAGAACAATTGATTTTAGAAGCTACATTTAAAGTATATAAAGTTGCATTATCTGGAACAACTCCAAGTAATCCAGCTGAACAGAAGACACTTGTAGATCCAAGTGCGTATACATTAAATGTAGATATGAAAAATGGTACATTCACTCTTAATTTAGGGAATGTGACTGCAGCATACTATATAGAATACGAAACAGTATTTACAGGTGAATCAGGCTCTGATGCTGAAAATGAAGTAGAAGTAAGCTATCAAGGTGGCAGTCAAACAAGTGGAAAAGATAGCTGGTCAATTGCTGATTTTAATTATGGTAACCAAGCATCAACAGTTAAAGTGCCATTTGTCATTTTAAAAACGAATGCTGCAACAGGCGAAGTAATGAAAGATGTTGAGTTTACTTTATACAGCCAATACACAGGAAATAAACCATTAATTAGTGCTAAAACAGATGAAAACGGTGTATTAGACTTCGGATTAAAATTAGCTGAGGGTAAATATACGTTAAAAGAAACAAAAGTTGATGGCTTTGAAAATCCGGATGTAATCTTTACATTAAATCGAGATAAAAAAGCAACATCAGGTCCTTTTGAAGGTAAACAAATTGTTGAAATCGCCAACATACCAGAAAGCCCTTTGAAATGTTCACTGTTTGAATTAACGGTATACGATATTGACGGTAAATTAGTGGATGGAACAGTAACATTAGTAAGTAAAGCGACGGGATTATCAGAAAATCATACTGTTGAAAACGGTAAAGTTACTTTTACTCCAGAACAAGTTAAAGCAGGTCAGTATGAAGTTATTTATAATGGCGAGACGTTAAAAACAATTACTGTAGAGTACAGTGAAAACTGTAACGCGAGTATTCAACCCGCACCTAAGTGCGAAAACTTCACAATCGTGGTTAAAGATACAGACGGAAACATCCGTACAAATATTAAAGAGTTAACATTGAAATCAGGTACTACAGAAGTAAAGGCATCAACTGATGCATCAGGTAAGTTTATTTTTGAATCAAACAAAACTAATTCTGATAATGGCGTGAAGCCAGGCGAATATACTGTATATGAAGGTAACCAATTCTTGGGGACAGTAACTTTAACGTATACAGAAGACTGTGGGCATGAATTTATTGTTAAACAGGCACCAAAATGCGAGGAATTTAAATTAACAGTTAAAGATGTTGATGGTAATAATATTACTGACGATACTTCAAAAATCGTTGTTAAAGATGCTAACAAAAATGAAATTATTAGCACAACAACTACAACAGGTGTTATTGAATTAACTGATTTAGAACCAGGTGTTTACACAGTTGAAGTAAATGGTGAAGAAATTGGTACTTTCGAAACAAATATCGAATGTGAAAAAACGGTTCAACCAGCACCAAAATGTGAGCTATTCACATTAACGGTGAAGGATGAAAATGGCAATCCACGCCCTAATGTTAGCAATATCACAATTAAAGATAAAGCAACAGGAGCAATTATTGCTACAGGCAAAACGACAAATGAATTAGGTCAAATTACGATTCAATCTAAAGACATTCCTTCAGGTGAATATAGTGTATATCAAGGTCATCTATTCATTGGGTATATAACTGTTAAATATTCAGTTAAATGTGAAGCAGAAGTATCAGCAGCACCTGCTTGTCCTGAATTTACATTAACAGTAAAGACGGTACTTGGAACGCCTAACGTGAATGCAAAGATAACAATAAAAGATGCTAAAGGTAATATCGTTAAAGGTGAAGATGGTAGTGAAGTTTTCACAACTAGTATTGCAGGAACGGTTCTATTACCAAACAAAACTATTAAACAAGGTACGTACAATGTATATGAGGGAAGTAGTTTAATTGGCTCATTTACTGTAAAAGATACATGCTCTGCAGAAGTACAGCCTAAATCAACAAGTGGTGGAGGCGACGGTGGTGGCTGGACGCCTAACCCAGATCCAGGTCCAGATCCTGATCCAGAAAAGCCAGTTGATCCAGGGAAACCAGTTGACCCAGATCCTGATCCAGGAAAACCAGTTGATCCAGGGAAACCAGTTGACCCAGATCCGGATCCAGAAAAGCCGGTTGATCCAGAAAAACCAACAAAACCAACACCAGAGACAGAGAAGCCAGTTAATCCAACAAATCCAGATGGTTCAGGTAACGAAATAGATCCAAAAGATCCAACAAACCCAACAAAACCTGAAAAACCAACTGTAGAAGAAGTTATTGATCAAGGAAAAGAATTAAAGCCATACAAGCCTTCTACAGCGGATAAAGATACATTAGATGAATATAAGGATTTCCTCGATAAATACAACAAGTTATCTAAAGAGGAACAGGCCGAAGTAGATAAATATCTGGATATTGATAAAATCAAAGCAGATGCAAAAGAAATGGAAGCGCAGTTAAATGCGCAAGGCAAACTGCCACAAACAAATGGAGCAAACCAAACAGCTCTTACACTAATCGGTGTAGCGCTTGTACTAGGTGCATTATTCTTATTGCGTCGTCGCAATACAGAAGTGAAATAATTTTCAATAAGAAAACCCCAAGATCGTAAAAATCTTGGGGTTTTTCTTATACTAGAAGGTATCTGATAGTTTTGCAGGTGCTTTGTCGAATGGATATTGCTCGACAAATTCTGCTTGAACGGCAAGTCGTTTCGTACCCTCATCAGCACATGTAACGAGGGTTAGAAGAGTTTTATCAGGGATATCATCAATAACATAAACATCTGTTGCAGAGATGATTTCCTTAGTTGTGATCTTGTACTCATAAATATTTGTTAAATCCGTTAAATAAATTGTATCTCCTATGCTAGCTTTATATAAGGGGCCAAATAAAATATCTTTTTCCTCAAAATAATGACCTGCTAATGCGTAGTTTCCTTGTCCAAGTTTTTGAGTAGGCTTCATCGTGCCTGCTCCAACGGCAAGAGAAGCGTTACCAACTCCTTTGACGATAGGAAGTTTCATATCCACACTAGGGACTTCGATACTACCGATGACAGGCATTTTACTGGCGGTTGTCTGAGCTTTTAAGACTTCCGCTATGGAAAGGGATTGTACGGCTTCAAATTCAAAATCTGCATCTGCATTTTTGTTTTTGGCCATCTCCTCAGCGCTGTAATCAGTTGTATTTAATTGTTTACTCAAATGGGAGATAATTGCATGTTGAATGGGGTTAATGAAAATAAGTAAGAGACCAACGATAAGCATACAAATGAGTAGTGGCAGTTTAAATTTATTCATGTCATAAAACACATCCTAGTATTCAAATTACGAGTTAAGGGGGAGTTGGTCCTATTCCGTATCTAGAACCGTAAAACGCCTGTAACAAGCTTCTAAACGTTACAAAGCACTAGAAGGCTACCATACGTTAAAAATGGGTAGAGCTTTATGTGCTCTACCCGTTCTAATCTTTATTTATCGCTGAAGCGTACGCCTGCAACACCGTAGTGGTTTTTAGACATTTCCTCGATGAAGACTGTTACATTTTCTGGTGGCGCATTCACTGTACGAGAAACGGCTTCTGTTACTTCTTTTACGAGTGCACGTTTTTGTTCTTCTGTACGACCTTCAAGCATTTTCACTGTTACGTATGGCATAATATTGCCTCCTTTATTGAATAATGTTGTATAGTTAGTTTATAAGAAAGTATACTATAAACTTCTTACTTATATGTAGGCATTTGCACATTGCTAGCAGCGTTCATTACGATGCTAATGCGCATAAACAATGCTTTACTTTTATAATAGCAGAATGGAGGTAGTTAAAGTATGGCAAATGAAGAAAAACCAAAACAAAAAATGGGCTTTACTATTATTAAAAATGATCCAACAGACGGACATAAGGGATTTGGTATCGGTTCGCTTTCGCTTGAAAACGTATCGCCAGTCATTATCGATATAGAAGAGGGGACGGCATCAGTTGAAATCGGTGCTATGCATGCTCGCAGTGATGTGGAACGAGGTATTAAATTTACGACAGATCGCGCTGATTCAGAAGGTGGGAAAGCGTATTGGCTAGTATGGGTGACAATCGACCATAAAGCGGATGGACCTTACTATGCGGGTGTAACTGCGTGTGAAATGGTAGTTAATCGTGAAAAGCGTCGTGGCTATAAAGTTTTAGCTGATCATGTAAATAAAATGGATAAATCTATGAAGCGTCACATTATTGTAGAGCATATGGATGCGCCGTCTAAAAAGGTGTTAGCTTCTTTCCTAGGTGAGCTAAATCCGGACTTATGGGCTCGTAGTGAGGAGCAATTGCGTCAAGGTTTATTTGTTTAATAGACCTACAATGATTGAACAATCTGTGACATTTCATAATCGCTTTCATATAAGGTTGAAAGTGGGTTTGAAACCAAGTAAACTTGATAAAGAACTTACATTTTAGTAAGCTAGGACACTTGGTTCTGCGAATGTGATGAGCGCTATGCGGCATTTGAACAACCCAAACCCAAGCCAAATGCCCCATGATTCTCATCTACTTCGCGAACCATAAATAAGAAAAGCTTTCTGTTCCCACGGACACAGCTCCGGGGAAGAGGAAGCTTTTCTTTTTCGTATATGTCTGTTACTTTGTCGAGAGCCTTCGCTAATAAAACGCTTATTGCTAATAAAGGTTCCGCATGATTCGTTAATTTTTAAAAATGTTGAATGGGAGCATATTCCAGAACTCTCCCCACGTATCGGTATCGAGAATATCAAAGTTTGAAGAACATTTTTCAGTTGGTACATCTTTAGCATCCATATAGATGAGACGTTGTTGAGGGCAGGCATTTGTCGCTAATTTACCTGATTCAATATCGATGACCGCACCTTTAACGCCTTTCGGTTTTTTGAAATCCTCGTTCTTTGTTCCTTTATTGACAGTCTCCATAAAGTCGATCCAAATTTGCTTAGTAGCAGCAGTATCTTCTTTTTCCGTTAGATTTTTTCCTTGGTCATAGCCGTTCCATACACCGGCGGTTAAGCTAGGTGTAAATCCAATCAGCCACTGGTCGCTATTAGTAGAGCCAGATTTTGCTGCATACGTATGCGTCATACGAGAGCGAATGCTAATCCCTGTAGCGGGAGAATAATCACTAAAGACTGGATCGAAAATACCTGTCATCATCTCTGTTAAGATATACGTATTTTCTTTTGAGAGAACTGTTTCGTCTTCTTTACTAACTTCTTTATTTTCGTAGATAGTATCGCCGTTAGCATTTTTAATAGAAACAATAGTAGTAGGCGTAGTTTTTTTACCTTGCGATGCTAAAATATTATAAGCATTCGTCATTTCATATAATGTTGTTTCTGTCGTTCCAAGTGCCATGGATAAATTGTCCTTCTTACCAATAGTCACGTCGAAGCGATCAGCCATTTCGTGAAATGGTTTAAAGCCAATCTCCTCTAAAGTTTTAACAGCGTAAATATTATCAGAAATAGCGATAGCTTGTGCCATCGTCATATCATGGTTTGCAAATTGACCGTTAACATTTTTAGGTGAGTATGTGGCCCGTCCATGATCATAAGTGAAAGTTGTCTCACCTACATCTAATAATGTTAATGGTGTATAACCATTTTCTAAAGCTGCCGCATATAAAATAGGTTTAATGGTCGAGCCTGGCTGACGTTTTGCCTGTGTAACTCTGTTAAAAGAACTTGCAGCATAGTCACGACCTCCAACTAATGCTGTAACGGAGCCAGTATTGGATTTCATACTAACAAAAGCAGTTTGTAAATCATCAGCAGGCATATGTTTAGCTACAGCTTCTTCAGCTGCCTTCTGATGTTCTAGATTAATCGTTGTTTGGATAGTCCAGCCACCCTCACTAATGTCGAGATTTTTTGATTTCAAAATTTCACTAGCCTCTTGCCATGCTACGTCAAGGAAAAATGGTGCTACAGATTTTGTGGCTACCCAGCTATCATTCTTTAAGACAAGCTTTTCACTTTCTGCACGTGTTCTTTCATCTTGCGTAATAGCACCTTGATCGGTCATCAATTTTAAAATAACGTGTTGGCGATTAGTTGCCTTCTCTAAATTAGCAATAGGGGAGTAAATACTTGGCCCTTTTGGAACCCCAGTTAACATTGCTGCTTCTGCAAGCGTTAAGTCTTTTGCAGATTTTCCATAATAAAATCGACTTGCAGCTTCTACGCCGTACATACCGTGGCCGTAGTAAACAGTATTTAAGTAACCTTCTAGTATTTCATCTTTATCATAAAAAACTTCTAATCTATAAGCATACAGTGCTTCATTTAATTTTCGTGTCCACGATTTCTCATGTGAAAGATATAGATTCCGAGCATATTGTTGTGTAATTGTACTTGCTCCTTGAACTTTACTTCCAGCCTTAATATCAACTAATATTGCACCAGCGATACGAGAAAAATCCAAACCGCCATGCTTATAAAAATCTTTATCCTCAACAGCTACTACTGCTTGCTTTAAATAGGGAGACATCTCATCAAGACTAACCCAGTAACGTCGTTCATTCGCAAAGTGATCCCCAATTTGGTTCTCATTTTCATCTAAAAAAATAGAGGCTTTCGGTACGGTTAAAGGCGGGGCACCAGCCACTTGAACATAGACGCGTAAAGCTATAAATGCTACTACAATTGCGGATGTAAAGGCAACAAAATAGGTAAGTGCTTTACGTGTACGCTTTGAACGTTTTTGCTTACGTTGATAGCTTTTTCTCTTCATCCGACTTCACCTCGTTTTCTCACACTTGCGTATAGTATGTGTTTGAACATTCATATTTAATCGAAATTATTGGTAAAAACTATTGCACTTTATTCAAAAACATCTATACTTTTTTTGTACTGTTTGAAATGCTAGCATTCGACAAAAGAATAGCACATTGTAGATTTTAATCGAATTCTGCTAGACGTTCCAATAATGTATACGAGGATACAGGGATAGAGGTTTCATTACATTCCTGTAAGCCCTTAAAGAGGTTCATTATCAAAAGTTATAAAATAGATTTCATGTGGAAAAATGATTGGAGGGGGATTGGACACCCTCAATTGGAACGGAAATCAATTTTGTAATGAACTGATGAAAATGAATATAATAGGATTAATTTCTAAAAGTGGAGGTCTATTAATGAGATTTGATGAAGCTTATTCAGGAAATGTTTTTATAAAAAGTCATCCTACATATGAGGATGCTCAGGCGGTCATTTATGGTATGCCAATGGACTGGACAGTTAGTTACCGTCCGGGCTCACGTTTTGGCCCGCAGCGTATTCGTGAAGTATCCATTGGTCTAGAAGAATACAGCCCATATTTAGACCGTGAGTTAGAAGAAGTGAAATATTTTGATGCGGGTGATATTCCGTTACCATTCGGCAACGCACAGCGCTCGTTAGATGAAATTGAAAAATATATCGAGACGCTTTTAGCAGATGGTAAAATCCCTGTAGGTATGGGTGGCGAACATTTAGTATCGTGGCCTGTTATGAAAGCTGTTTCAGCAAAATATGATGACTTAGCAATTATCCACTTCGATGCACATACAGACTTACGTGAAGAGTATGAAGGAGAGCCACTTTCACACTCAACACCTATTCGCAAAATTGCTGAACATATCGGACCGAAAAATGTATATTCATTTGGTATTCGTTCAGGTATGAAAGAAGAATTCGAATGGGCGAAGGAAAACGGCATGCACATTTCAAAATTCGAAGTGCTAGAGCCATTAAAAGAGGTATTACCGTCTTTAGCAGGTCGCAATGTTTACGTTACGATTGATATAGATGTACTTGATCCAGCACATGCACCAGGTACAGGAACAGTAGATTGCGGAGGCATTACATCCAAAGAATTACTAGCGTCAATCCATGCGATTGCGGCAAGTAACGTCAATGTAGTGGGCTTTGACCTAGTTGAAGTAGCACCAATCTACGACACATCAGAAATGACAGCAAATACAGCTTCGAAGTTATTGAGAGAAATGATTTTAGGCTGGGTAAAATAAGTAATGAATAGGAATGGGGGTAGCTTTAAGCTAGCTCCATTTTCCTTTAAACTCTGACTAAATAAATACAGATACCGTTTGCGCTTGAATCATTTCAGAAGTATTTCCTAATCGTATTCGGTAATGGCTTTTACAGGGACAGCATTATTCATAAGAATCGTAGCATGTGTATACGTAATCCAATTTTTTGCTTAGAGCAAAGTTGTCACCAACTCTGAAATTTAAGGTTAGTTGATTAGTGGGGCAATTTGGGACTCAGCAAAATCGCAGACTGTTAATAACCAAATAATATGGCGAGAAAAATACTCGCAATGAGTGTATAGGGCTATAAAGATAAGAAAGGGGTTAATCCCAAAATCATTGTTTAATGATTTTGGGATAACCCCGAAATATAGATTAATGTTTTGAAGTATAAACTTTACCGTTTATCGTTACTTTAGAAGCTGAGATTAGTATTTCTTTATTTGCTTCATAGTATGGAGTTAAAATTTTGTCGATAGCATCCCATTTTTCCTGAGATTTTTCATAGTCACCTTTTTTATCAAGAGCTGTTGCTTCCTCATAAAGCTTTTTTAATTGTTTTTGATCATTTGCCTTGATTTCGAAATCAAAGTCAGACAAGTAATCTTCAAAGCTAAATGGCTTAAAATAAGGATTAATCATTTCATCGAATTCACCCCATAGCTTGTCAGATAATTGATCATTATTATCTTTATCAGCTTTTTTAGCATCATTGTATAAAGTTTTTAGTTTTGGCATGGCCTCAGCCGGGATATCTAATTCCAAATCTGAGATGTATTCTTCAAATGTTAACGGTGGATTTAGAGCATCTAAGTAAGGTTGAAGGACCTTCAGGAATTCATCAAATTTTTCTTGTGCGTCCTCTTCTTTATTGGATTTTTCTAGTTTTATCCACTGTTTATAAATATCTTTCAGTTGTTTTTGATCTTTTTCTTGAATAATTATATTTTTTTCACTAAATCCATACTCTTCAATGAACTCTTCAAAAGATATAGGTACCCAGCTAGCTAAAATATACGGCTTTGTGATTTTATCCATTTCAAGATTAACTTTTTCTACTTCATCATATTTCTCTTCTTTTTCTAACTTCTTCGTTTGATTAAATAACTTTTCTAATTTTGCTAGGTCTTCTTTTGTTATTTCTTTAGGTAAGCTTTTTTTATATGTGTCAAACGTATAGAAATCTGAATAATCTTGTACTAAGCTACCTTCTACAGAGATTTCCTGACCTTCTACTAAGTTCATTTTTTCTAATTGCTTATCTGAAAATTTCTGAAGGTCGATATAATAGTTTTTGCCGTCTTTCCCTTTAATTGCGATGCTATCTCCGTAAACGCTTTTAATAGATCCTTTAATTTGTTGCTCAGCTTTAACCGTTATTTCGTTTGTTGTTGTTGTAGCCTCAGCTTGATGTGGCGTGAAGACAGCCATCCCTATTGTTAGTGCTGATACAATCATCCAAGATTTTTTAGTTGTTTTTTTCATAATTATTTCTCCTTTTGTTTAAATGATTTTATTACTAATTATTGGACGTCTTACCAACTATAAAAAGTTAGTTATAGTTAAAAAAATTTTAAAATAGTCGGAAGGTATAGATCGATAATTAATTAGAAGGCGAAAAAAGAGGCTATACATTTCTTAAGGAAATAATTCTCTTCAATTGTGGTGCTGGAAGAAGGTGCTATTAAAGTATTGCGATACAACCTTTTGCGTAAGCTGGATAAAATAAGTAGGGTCTTCGAAAAGAAGCGGGTGAGTGGGGGTAACTTTAAGCTCTAACTAAGAAACAATTTGCCCATCCAATTCCTAAAGAAAGTAGCCATAAACTGTATGGATTTCATAGGAGCATATTGTTAAAAAAGAAAGGCGCCACCCCAAATACATCGGATAGCGCCTTGATCTTTCAAAGAATTCTATTAAGGGTTCGTCGACCAAAGTCCTGCGTGTTTTAAGACAACACGTGGGTGAAGTTTTAGTTGTGCAACCATTAAATCTGCTAAATCTTCTGCTTGCATTACTTTTTCTGGATTGCCGTCTGTTAAGTTTAGTTCAACAGCCATATCTGTAGCAACTGTACTTGGCGTTAATGTTGTAACGCGAATATTTTTCTTACGCACTTCAAGCATTAATGACTCACTTAGTCCGATAACTGCAGCTTTTGAAGCTGAGTATGCGCTTGTAATCGGTGCACCTTTTTGACCAGCTGTTGAGGAAATATTAATGATATCGCCTGTATTGCGCTCGATCATTTCTGGTAATACAGCGCGTGTCGTGTAGTACACACCTTTTACGTTGACATCGATAATATTTGTCCATTCTTCAGGCGTTAAGTCCATGAAGCCACCGAATTTTGAAATACCAGCATTGTTTACTAAAATATCGATCGCGCCAAGCTCACCGCGAATAGATTCAACGGCTGTAGTAATAGAGTCTAAATCCGCTACGTTTGCCGTAGCGATGGCTACCTTCACATCATATTGTTTTAGTTCCTCTGCTACTTGTTGTAAATTTTCAAGTGTACGTCCAACAAGACCTACGTGAATACCTTCTTGCGCAAAAGCTACTGCTGTTGCGCGTCCAATTCCACGTCCAGCTCCTGTAACTAACGCCACTTTACCTGCGATTGCTTGCATGTTTTTCTCTCCTTTAGATAAGATCGTTTTATTTAGACGAAAAAATAGATTAAGATTTGTCTTTAAGACTAACCTCATTTTACTACGGTTTTCTACATTGTGAAGAGTGCACTTTTTTGTGCGGAGGTTACTAAAAGTTACTTATAGGAAAAGGGAGTACGCTTTATGACAGATAAATTAAGAGAAGAGATAAAAGAGAGAATAATAAATAACGATTATCATTGTGAAAAAGAACTTACCTTATCGATCATAAGCGGTAAATGGAAGGTTGTTATTCTGTGGCATTTAGGCGTCGAAGGACCGCATCGCTTCAGTGAGCTTCAAAGACTTTTTCCGAAAATATCTCATAAAATATTATCAAACCAATTACGTGAACTGATGGAAGATGGGATTGTTCATCGAGAAGTGTTTCCAGAAGTTCCTCCGAAAGTCGAGTATTCAATGACTGAACTAGGGATGACGTTATTACCAATCGTTGAAATGATGTATGAATGGGGAAAAAATAGAATCGGTCAAATTAAAAAAGAAAGCAATAATGAGGTCATTTCGGAGGATTTAAATAGTCAGTGATATTAGCGAAAGCAATATGTCAGCGCCAATTCCGATAGAAGAGGAGGGTTCTGCGATAATTTTACCCTCGGAGAGTAAGGTTTTCATCCCACGTTGGATCAAAGCCTCATCTACACTTACAACCTCATCGACAAGCTCTTGGACAATTGGAAAATTCCGTTCCCCTGGCTGTAAAGTTAGTAGGGCATCTGCCAAAGATTTGTGTTCGGCTAAAAGCAATCTTTCACCAGCTTCTAAGCTTTTTGTATAACGCGAAACAGCAGCTGGCTCCACACCGATTATTTTGATACGAGGGGCTATGGATTTGACAGCAGTTGCAATGCCACTTAATAATCCACCACCACCAATAGGCACAACTATAGTATCGACATCTGGGAGCTGTGCTACTATTTCCAAGCCTACTGTTCCTTGTCCTGCCATAATATCGTAATCATCATAAGGATGTATGTTGCAATAGCCATGATCACGACTAAGTCTTTCAGTAAGGACATGTCTTTCTGTTAGCTTACACTGTACAACTTCTGCACCTAAGGCACGTATTCCCTCAACCTTAACGGTAGGAGCTGAATCCGGTAGAACAATTGTTGCCTTACTATTTAACAGTTTGGCAGCATATGCAACACCTTTGCCATGATTTCCTGAGGATGCAGCAACTACGCCTTTTTGTAATTGTTCTAATGGTGTGGAAAGCATTTTATTGAGAGCCCCTCGAAGCTTAAAGGAGTTTGTTTTTTGCATATTCTCGGCTTTTATGTAGACGTGACATCCTAAAAGATGATCGAGCCCGTTTAATCGAATAATAGGCGTTTCAAATATATAAGGAGAAATTCTTCGTTTAGCAGCATGAATTTGTTCAAGTGTTAACATAAAGCAACCCCCATTTCAATAAAATAATTAAAAATTCAAACTTTATAATATAACTGTAGATTTACAGGGAAATTGTGTCAATACTTAAATGGTAAGTAATTCTGAACAAACATCGGATAGAATACTTACTTCTATCTTGAAAAAATATGAGTATTCATCCTATAATAAAAAGGTTATAGTAAAAACATTAAAAGGGAGCGTCCATAATGGCGAACGAAGCAAGATCGCAGGTGAACATTAAGCTCATTTCTACAATTCGCCCAATTGAGGGGGAATCTGAAGGTTATGAAATGTTGCTAACAGGGCAGCTACTTGAAAAAGCAGGAAGCATATATTTGAAATATGAAGAGGTGCAAGAGGATAAAACCATCCGCACAACTATGAAGCTAGGCAATGAACAGGCATTAATTATGCGTAATGGAGCAGTAAAAATGCGATTACCACTTAACATAATTGAACAACAAATGGGTCATTATGAAAGTGAATTAGGTTCAATGCCACTCGTCATAGACACGAAGGAAATGACATTTACAAAGCAGGCAGTAAGTGGAGATTTCCATGTACAGTACGATTTACTAATGGGTGGGCAATCCGTTGGCAATTATACATTAGACATTACATTTACGGAGGTACAATGATGAACGCAGTAGAACAAGTACAACAAGCCATTAAAGTGGCAATTGCGCAGGCTGTTGAAAAAGCTAGTTTAGTCGAAGCTGGCACAGAGTTAAATATTCACCTAGAAACACCGAAGGATAAGGCAAATGGGGACTATGCAACAAACATTGCAATGCAATTAACGAAGTTAGCAAAAAAACCACCTCGTGCGATTGCAGAAGCAATTTTAGAAAATCTAGACACAGCAGGGACAGATATTGAAAAAATCGATATTGCTGGCCCTGGCTTCATGAATATCACTGTGCGTAAAGATTTCCTAACAGGTGTAGTAAAAGCAGTGCTTGAGCAAGGTGCTGATTATGGCCGTTCAAATGCTGGTGCAGGAGAAAAAGTTCAAGTTGAATTCGTATCTGCAAATCCAACAGGAGATCTTCATTTAGGTCATGCACGTGGAGCTTCTGTAGGGGATTCATTATGTAATGTGTTAGATATGGCAGGTTACGCAGTATCTCGTGAGTACTACATTAACGATGCAGGTAACCAAATTAATAACTTAGCGTATTCACTTGAAGCTCGTTATAAGCAAGCTTTAGGATTGGATGCTGAGATGCCAGAGGATGGCTACCACGGTCCAGATATTATTGAAATCGCTGGTAAACTAGCAGGTGAGCATGGCGATGCAATTTTATCAAAATCTGAAGAAGAACGTTTTGCATTCTTCCGTCAACATGGTTTAGCGTTAGAATTAGCCAAGTTAAAAACAGACCTTGCAAACTTCCGTGTAAACTTTGATGAGTGGTATTCAGAAACATCACTATACGAAAACGGCAAAATCGAAGTAGCTTTAGATAAACTAAAAGCGAATGGCCATGTATTTGAAGAAGACGGTGCTACTTGGTTCCGTTCGACAACATTTGGCGACGATAAAGACCGCGTGTTAATTAAAAATGATGGCTCTTTCACATATTTGACTCCAGATATCGCATATCATGAAGATAAAATTGTACGCGGCTTCGATAAATTAATTAATATTTGGGGTGCTGATCATCACGGCTATATCCCACGTATGAAAGCTGCCATTCAGGCGCTTGGTTACGACCGTGATACACTTGAAGTAGAAATCATCCAAATGGTTCAACTTTATAAAAACGGTGAGAAATTCAAAATGTCTAAACGTACAGGGAATGCAGTTACAATGCGTGAGCTTGTAGAAGAAGTTGGCTTAGATGCAGTTCGTTACTTCTTCGTGAAAACAGCAGGCGATTCTCACATGGACTTTGACCTTGACCTTGCCGTTTCTCAATCAAACGAAAACCCAGTGTACTACGCACAATATGCACATGCACGTATTTCTTCAATTTTACGCTCAGCAAATGAGCAAGGCTTTGCTGCAACAACAGATCATTTAAGCCTACTAACTGCTGAAAAAGAAATCGATTTACTGAAAAAAGTGGGCGACTTCCCGAAAATGGTAGCAGATGCTGCGAAGCACCGTACACCACACCGTATCGCCAACTATATTCAAGAAACAGCAGCTGCATTCCACAGCTTCTATAACGCTGAAAAAGTGTTAGATGCTTCAAATAAAGAGCTAACAGAAGCTCGCTTAGCCCTTATCACTGCTGTGCGTACAACAATTGCCAACGCACTACGCTTAATCGGCGTATCAGCACCAGAAAAAATGTAATAATCGTCTTTCCAGCCTCCGGCACAATCATGTGCCGGGGGTTTTTTTGTTTTAGGTAGCAAGAGCGGTTGAGGTGAGGGAAAGAATGGCGGGGCGACAGTAAGAGTGGCCGGGGTGAGGGAAAGATTCCGGGGAGGCGGAAAGAATAGCCGAAGCGAGGGAAAGAGCAGCCGTGGCGACGGAAAGGATAGTCGAAGCGACGGAAAGAGTAACCTGGGCGACGGAAAGAACCGCCGAGGTGACGGAAAGAATCCGAAGCGACGGAAAGAGTAGCTGTGGCGAAGGAAAGAATCGCCGAAGCGACGGAAAGAATAGTCGAAGCGACGGAAAGAATCCGAAGCGACGGAAGGAGCAGTCGGGGCGACGGAAAGAACCGGCAGAGCGACGGAAAGAATAGCCGTGGCGACGGAAAGGATAGTCGAAGCGACGGAAAGAACCGGCAGAGCGAGGGGAAAGAATCAGAAGCGACGGAAAGAACCTCCAGAGCGACGGATAGAATCCACAAAACCGTGGATAGAATCCCCAAAACCGTGGATAGAACTCCAAAACCATGGATAGAACTCCAAAACCGTGGATAGAACCATCAAAGTGCCAGATAATATCTCCGAAATAATCAGATTCATCTCTCTAAAACTATAATTTTCTGCAAAATTCAGATATTTTGTTGAAGTTTACGTTAGCGTCAATGATATACTGATGAAAAATGAGAAGGGGGAGATGGTGTTGAAGACGATTCAAGAAGTGGCTAAGCAGTTTAATGTTTCAACACGGACAATTCGTTATTATGAGGAGCTGGGGCTGCTTCATCCCAATCGATCATCTACTAATCAGCGAACCTTTTCAAAAAAAGAATTAGCGAAGCTTAAGCTTATTTTCCGAGGAAAGCGGTACGGTTTTTCACTTGAGGAGATTAAGGAGATGGTGTTGCTGTTTGATTATGATCGCACGGGCATTCAGCAGTTGGAGCGTACGGTCGAGTATGGGGAACAAAAAATTGAAGAGATTGACGGCAAAATTGCAGAGCTTGTACAGATGAAAAAGGAGATACAGCAGTTACAAGGCATATTTACAGAAAAATTAGCGACTTTAAAGGGAGAGATGCTTGATGAATAGTTCGAATTTGTTAGCACGTAATGCGCGAAAGTACCCTATGAGTGAAGCGGTTGTTTGTCAGGGCAGACGAGTAACTTATCGTGATTTAGATGAGCAAGTGACACGTTTTAGTCATGCTTTAGTAGAGCAGGGTGTGCGACAAGGCGATAAAGTAATCATTTTTATGCCAAATGTTGTAGAGTTTGTTGTTAGCTATTTTGCTATTCAGCGCATCGGGGCTATTGTCGTACCGGTAAATGCGAAATTTACGTTGCAGGAGGTCGAGTATGTAGCTCGGCATGCTGATGCTAAAGCTATTTTAGTGCATGAGGCAATTTTTGCAGCAGTTGAAAACATCACGGTAGTTCCTTTAAAAATCAAAACGGGTCAAGAGTACGCTGGCTGGCTAAACTATGAAACACTTATTGAACATGCAAGCACTCAAACCATTGATTGCCAGTTGAATGAAGATGATGTCTCAACGATTTTATATACATCGGGTACAACGGGAAAACCAAAGGGTGTGTTGTTTAGCTATCGCAATATTTTATCTGTAGCGCAAATGATTGCAGTGGAAATGGAAGTAAAGCCAGAAAGCCGGATCCTTCTTATGATGCCATTAACGCATTCAGCTCCATTACATTTATTTTTAATGGCAGGGGTACTTGTAGGATCAACAAACGTGTTAACACCAACGTTTACACCTGATTTATTTATTGATTCAATAGAGCAGGAGCGGACGACGCATTTCTTTGGAGCGCCTGTTGCATATTTGTTAACTGCCCAACTGCCAAGATTGCAAACAGCTGATTTATCATCGATGAAATGGTGGGCATATGGTGGCGCACCGTTATCACAAAACGAAGTCCGTCATTTACAAAAAGCTTTTAGAACAGAAAATTTAACTTGTGTCTATGGCTTAACAGAGGCTGGGCCAAACGGTTCAATATTGCTTGGTGAAGAGCATGCAACGAAGGCGGGGAGCGTTGGGCGACGTGCACCACTTGGAGCAGAGCTGCGTATTATCAACGACATTGGAGAAGATGTCAGTGTTGGTGAAGTAGGAGAAATTGTGTTATTCGGTGAGAGCAATATGCTGGGCTATTACAAGGATGATATCGCAACAAAGGCTGCATTTATAGATGGCTGGCTGAAAACAGGTGACTTAGCTCGCTTAGATGAGGACGGCTATATTTGGATTGTTGATCGTAAAAAGGATGTCGTTTTTTCAGGCGGTGTGAATATTTATCCGAAAGAAATTGAAGATCGTATGTTGAGTTATGAGGGAATATTTGAAGTTGCTGTAATAGGTGTACCACATCCGGAGTGGGGAGAAACCGTGAAGGCTGTTTATGCTGCTAAAACAGAAATTGACGAGAACGAACTTAAAGCTTATTTGGAGGAGCATCTTGCTAAATATAAAATTCCACGCATGTTCGAACGTGTAGAAGCGCTACCACGAAATGCATCAGGCAAAATACTAAAACAAACGTTGAAAGGACAAGAGGTGAGATAAAATGAAGGTTTTACAGCAGGAAGAAATGAAAACAACAAACTTTTTTAAAGAGAATGATACACTTCAAAACGTTTTAGAAATGATGCTAGATAAAGAGTTTGCGGAATATGCAACACGTGAGCTAACAGATTTCGGTGAGCTTTGTGCAGGAGATATTGATGTGAGAGCTAAACATACGGATAGAGAGGGTGAACCTCGATTACAAAGGTATAATGCCTATGGTGAAGAAGTGTCAGAGATTTGGGTCAATGACGGTTATAAAAAAACAATTGAAGAGACGTACAATACTGGCATTGTTGGCTATGTGCATAAAGATATTCCGCAATTAGGTAGAAAGGGCAACTATGTGTATAGCTTTGCTCAAGGCTATATACTATCACATGCTGAACCAGGCTTTTACTGTCCTGTTACGTTAACGATGGCAACGGCTTATCTGCTTGATCATTATGCGAGTGATGAGGTGAAGGAGCGCTTTTTACCACATGTTTGTGCAACTGGAGAGACAGAGCTCTATGAGGGGGCTACATTTTTAACGGAGCGCCAAGGTGGCTCTGATGTCGGAGCGAATGTTGTAGAGGCAAGGCAGGACGGCAATCAGTATCGTTTATATGGTGAGAAATATTTTGCATCTAACGCTGGAATGTGTGGAGTGACTATGGTATTGGCACGCATAGAAGGGGCTCGTGCAGGCTCAAAGGGTTTAACATTGTTTGCAGTTCCATGGAGAAATGATGATGGCACAGTTAATAACCTGCGCGTTCGGCGTTTAAAGGATAAACTTGGTGTTAGAGCAGTACCTTCTGGTGAGGTGGAATTTGATGGGGCGCTCGCATATGTTGTTGGTGATCTGAATAAAGGGATTTACTATATGTTGGAGGCGCTTAATTTATCAAGAATTTGCAATGCAGTTGCTTCTATCGGCATCATGCGTCGCGGCTATTTAGAGGCGAAGCACTATGTGACAAATCGCCATGCATTTGGTAAGCCTTTAACGCAATATCCTATGATCCAGGATACACTAGGGAAATTTGCTGCCAAGCTTCATGTAGAAGTTGCTACGGTTTTTGATCTTATTCAGCTATACGATAAAGTAACTAGTGGACAGGGGAATAAAGAGGACATCATTTTGAACCGCTTGTATATTGCAATCATGAAAAAAGAAACCGCTGAGCAAGCTGTACATTATGCGAGTGAAGCCATTGAATTACATGGCGGAAACGGCTATATTGAAGACTTTGTTACACCTCGGTTATTAAGAGATGCACAGGTCCTTACCGTATGGGAGGGGACTGCAAATATTTTAGCTTTAGAGCTCATTCGTTTAGTAGATAAGTTTCATGTGCACGAAATGTTTGTTCGTGTTATGGAGGAACGTCTAGAAAAACTGGCTGACAGTCCATTAGTTGAAATTGTAGTAGGGCAATTAGCAAAACTAGATTCAACTTGGCAAACATTTAGCCGTTTAGATGATGCAACAAAAACGTTTGAAGCAAAAAAGGTCGCAGAGCAAATGGCACATTTATATGAAAGTGTTGTAGCAGTTGAATGGGCACAAAGATTCGGCGGTAAATATGAGAAGCTAGCAGACATTTATTTAGAGAATACATGGGCATTACGAGAAATGGGTGCACCAATGAAAACGGTACAGTATTTTTCTGACATAGTTTAACTTTTTTCAGCGTCCAAACATCCGCTGAAATAGAGGAACCCAGTCTAAGCACGCCACGTCCTGTGGCAATTATGACGAGCATAATTGATTTGATGAAGAGTCGTCTCGAATGGAGGCGACTTCTTTGATTTTCATGTATAATACAATCAACTGAATATTATAAAGGTTCTTTACTTAAGTAAAGTGAAAAGGGAAATCGGTGTAATTCCGATGCGGTCCCGCCACTGTAAGTGTGAGTTTTTTCAATCTGCGCCACTGAAAATTTCGGGAAGGCTTGAAAAAGCGTATGAAGCACGAGCCAGGAGACCTGCCTTTATAGAAAACACGTTGTAGCCTACGAGGATAGGATGGTGGATTTTGTATATGTATATTGTGCAAATTTGACCCCCTCATTTTTTTTATGATGAGGGGTATTTGTTTTGTAAGCTGAATATCGATAAATTTGAAAAAGAGGGCGATACCCCCACAACGTTAGGTAATAAACTCAAAAAGTTGGGCGATAAGCCTAAAATGTTGGGTGATAACCCCATAATGTTGTGCGGAAATACGATGTGGTCGATAAATCCACAAAGTTGGGTGATAAACTTAAAAAGTTGGACGATAAGCCTAAAATGTTGGGTGATAACCCCATAATGTTGTGCGGAAACACACGATGTGGTCGATAAATCCACAAAGTTGGGTGATAAACTTAAAAAGTTGGACGATATCCCCACAACGTTGAGAGATAAACAACTCCACAACCTTAAACGATAAAACCTAAAATGTATCGATCAATCAGATAAACAAGTCGTTAACTTTATGCACAGATAGACTAAGGGGGATTCACATGAAGAAATTTTGGAAAATAGGATTATCAGCATTTTTAGCTGTTGGCTTGCTTGCAGCGTGCAACACAAAAGAGGCGACAAATGACAAGCCGTCATCTGCTGAGCAGCAAGAGACATCTAAAGTAGATCAAGCAACATTTCCAATGACGATAACAGATGCTGTTGGCAAAGATATTACGCTAGAAGCACCTCCTGAAAAAATAGTTTCTCTCATTCCAAGTAACACTGAAATTTTATTTGGTCTTGGCTTAAATGATGAAATAGTAGGTGTAACAGATAATGACGATTATCCAGCAGAGGCTACTAAAAAAGATAAGGTTGGCGGTGTAGATTATAATATTGAACAAATTATTGCGTTAACGCCAGATATCGTTTTTGCACATGCATCCGGTATGAGTTATTCAAAAGGAGCAATTGAACAGCTTGAGGCTGCCGGTGTGAAAGTATTTGTTGTAGCGGATGCAAAAAACTTTAATGAAACTTACACAACGATTGAACAGCTTGGTCGTGCAACGGGAAAACTAGAAGAGGCTAAAAAAATAGTCGCAAATATGAAGGATAAAATTGAAGAAGTTGAAACAAAACTTAAGGGTGTTGAGCCAAAGAAAGTCTTTTTAGAATCGTCTGATGAGCCACAGATTTATACAGCTGGTAAAGGTACATTTATGAATGAAATGCTAGAAATGATTCATGCCGAAAATGTGGCAGCAGATGTAAATGACTGGTATCCAATTGAAGCTGAACAAATTATTGCGAAAAATCCAGATGTCATTGTTGTGGCATATAATTATGTACCAAATATTTTAACGAAAATTCCACAACGTCCAGGCTTTGAGACAGTAACTGCCGTAAAAAATAAAGCTATTGTACAAGTGGATGAAAGTATGACAAGTCGTCAAGGTCCTCGATTAGCAGATGGTTTTGAGGAATTAGCAAAGGCCGTTTACCCAGAGGCGTTTAAATGAGTAAAACAATTGTAGCCTATGTAACAGCAATTACGCTTTTAATCATTAGCATCTGGTGTGGTGTAGCGATAGGCTCGGTTCATATTCCATTAGAAGTATTGTGGAATACGGCGGCCGATGAAACAGCTGCCAATATTTTATGGAAGATTCGTTTACCTCGAGTGATGCTAGCAGGGCTTGTAGGGGCATCACTTGCTATTGCAGGGGCAGCTTTTCAAGGCCTATTAAAAAATCCTTTGGCTGATCCTTATACGTTAGGTGTTTCCTCCGGTGCATCAGTTGGCGCAGTGATGACGATTTTCTTTAGTGTCTCAATACCTGTAATCGGTCATTTTACATTGCCAGTCTTTAGTATGATAGGGGCCATATTAACAATGTTTGCTGTTATGGGTTTTGCTAGAATAGTAGACCGTTCACTAAAAATGGAAACTCTTATTTTAACAGGGGTAATATTTAGTTCGTTTTTAGGTTCCTTGATTTCATTAATGATTGCATTATCTGGTGAGGAGCTACGCCAAGTAATCGGTTGGTTGCTCGGTTCAGTATCGATGCGTGGTTGGCCTTACGTTCAGATGATCATTCCGTTTGTCATTATTGGCTCTATTATGCTTTGGACACAAAGACGTGAGTTAAATGTTCTGTTATATGGTGAAGAACGTGCGAAGCATTTAGGTGTCAATGTTAAACGTAGTAAATATATTATTTTAGTAGGTGGATCCATGTTGACAGGAGCAGCGGTAGCTGTTTCTGGAACGATTGGCTTTGTTGGTTTAGTTGTTCCTCATATGACGAGAATGGTTTGGGGTTCAGATCATCGTCATTTATTGCCGTTATCATTTTTAAATGGGGCAACTTTGCTAATTATTTGTGATTTAATAGCAAGAACAATTATTATGCCAAGAGAGCTGCCGATTGGTGTCATTACTGCATTTATTGGGGCGCCCGTTTTTTCCTATATTTTTTATAAACAACGTAGAGGCAAGGGGGTACGGGCATGATTGTTGTTGAACATCTTTCCGGTGGTTATGAAGACGTACCGATCGTCCACGATATAAGTTTTTCCGTTGAAAAAGGTAAAATACTAGGGATTTTAGGGCCGAATGGTAGTGGGAAATCCACACTGTTAAAAGTAATAAGTGGCATACTACCAGCAACTGCAGGCACTGTATTAGTAGATGGTAAAAACAGTAGCTCTTACACTGCTCGTGCATTAGCAAAGAAGATGGCAGTGCTGCCACAATTACATGTTAATACATTTTCAAACAGTGTAAGGGAGGCTGTATCTCTTGGACGTTATCCACATCAAACAGGCTTCTTTTCAAGCTGGTCTGCTCGTGATGAACAAGCAGTGCAACATGCAATGCTGCAAACAGGTGTAAAACGCTATGAACAGACACCGATGGAATTTTTGTCGGGCGGTGAACAGCAAAGGGTTTTTGTCGCCCAAGCGCTTGCACAAACAGCGGAAATATTGCTGCTAGATGAGCCGACCAACCATCTAGATATTGCGCATCAACGTCAAATTTTAGATATGGTACGAAAGGAAGCAATAGAATGTGGTTTGACCGTTATTATGGTACTGCATGATATGAATTTAGCTTCTCTTTACTGTGATGAATTATTACTAATGGAGGAAGGACGGATGCGGGCATTTGGGGCGCCGCATGAAGTATTAGTCGCTTCGCAAATTGAAGATGTCTATCATGCTCGAGTGGCAACTTATGCACATCCAGAAATTCCAAAGCCTCAAATTACAATGATGCCAGCCACCGTTGAACATCAGCAACGTGCTGTCATTAAAAAAGAAAATTTCACTGTTACAGATCAGTACATTAAGCTTCAATCAGAGTTTCCTTTAAAAACGGTGTCCTCAGCTGTCCATAATCCGGGTATCGGTTGGTATGATTGTCTGTTAAATCGCTCTGTACCAATAGATTATGTGATTAATGATGTAAAGAGAGAGGTCGCTGAATTTTTACTAAAGGAGCACTTTTCATCTACAAGTACAGTCGTCATGTTAACAGCTGTCCCAACAAATCTTGTAGCTATTAATGAATTTCAAGCTTCTTTTGGTAGCGTTCTTGTAGCTGTTACGGCTGGGGTTGGTAATGCTGTTGATGTATCTCGTGCACATGAAAGACAAGATGAACCATATATTGGTACTATAAATACGTGGGTCATCGTGAATGGCTGTTTATCAGAAGAAGCGTTTTTCCAAGCAATGATGACAGCTAATGAGGCGAAAACAAAGGCAATGCAATCAGAAAATATTCGTGATGAGCTTAGTGGTACGATTGCAACAGGTACTGCTACAGATAGTTTATTGATTGCAGCGACACAAAAAGGGGAAGAAATGCTGTACGGCGGTCCCATTACTGATGTAGGTAAGATCATCGGTAGAGGTGTTTTTGAAACGACTGTGCAGGCAATAAAAAATTATCTTCATTCAGCAGATACACTTGCTGAATGAAGATAATGCCGCCGGCGGATGTCACGGATTTTCAAGGGAATGAATTGTGCGGGCACAATTCAAAATCCGGACGCATTGTTTATCTGTGCGAAAGCGTAGTGCTAACGTAGCGACAGCAACAATTACGCCAAGGCGAAATTGATAAAAAACAATTCTAGGAGATGAGAGAAATGAAGCTTTACACGAAAACAGGCGATACAGGGAAAACAAGTCTTATCGGTGGACGCGTTGACAAAGATAGCTTACGCGTAGAGACATATGGGGCCATCGATGAATTAAATTCTTTTATTGGTAAGGCTATTAGTGAACTAGATCGTGAGCTATTCAAGGATATTTTAATTGATTTAGAAACGATTCAGCATGAGCTTTTTGATGCAGGCGGAGACCTTGCTAATGTTATGAAGGAGCGTCATTATAAGCTTACAGAGCAGCCGATTGAAGTGTTGGAATCGCGTATTGATGCATTGTCAGATGAAGCACCACCGTTACAACGCTTTATTCTACCAGGCGGTGCACCAGCAGCTGCAACTTTACACATTGCTCGTACAGTAGCGCGTCGAGCAGAGCGTCAAATGGTAACGCTTATGAAGGAAATCGAAGATGTACCGACAATTGTACAAAAATATTTAAACCGTCTATCTGATTATTTATTTGCGGTTGCACGTGTTGTGAATTTCCGATTGAATGTTGCGGATATTGAATATATTCGAAGCGGCAATGTGTTTAAAAAATAACTTGATCACTAAAAGTTGTGGATGAACTCTACGTTATTGTAATGAATTCGTTTTTCGAAGAATACTTTGAAGATTTATCGGAACAATTTTAGCTTTTATCGGAATAATTTTGGTTTTTACGAAAGGCTAAAGGCATCACGTTGAAATCTAGCACACTTGAAAAAGTCGATTTGTCATCAAAAACATGATGCAAATCGGCTTTTTGAATATCTGAAGACAATTAAAAGATAGATTCATAATATAAATGAATAAATCTCTATAGTGGTTAATAGCTCGCTTTGAAAATTCAGGGTGGCTTTTTATCTTGTAAAATGTAAGAATATAAAATTATCAGAAATATTTCCGTTTTATGTTGACTGAATGCTCACTCATTTATTAGAATAGGAATATAATGATTGAACTAGCAAATTTACTACAAAGAGAGAAACTTACGACAAACTAAAGGGGGGACCAACCATGAGTCCATTAGTAATTGCAAACATTGTTCTAACAGTCGTGGTTGTGCTTTATGCAGTAGGGTTATTTTTCTATCTGTTAAAAACACGCTATAAGTTTGTGCAATTGGGGAAAAAGGTTGAGTTTGATGAAAGTGTTCAAGAACGAATTCGTTATCTTATGGTCAATGTACTTGGCCAAAATAAGCTATTAAAAGATCCGAAGAGTGGTTTAATTCACGTTATGTTCTTCTATGGATTTTTGATGGTGCAGCTAGGTGCCATTGATTTAATTTGGAAGGGGTTAGCACCTGGATCACATTTGCCGCTTGGCATTTTCTATAGTGTGTTTACATTTTTCCAAGAGCTTGTAGTATTAATGATTTTAGTGGCGGTTGTGTGGGCATTTTACCGTCGTTATGTAGAAAAGCTAGTACGTCTAAAACGAGGCTGGAAAAATGGGCTTGTTTTAATATTCATTGGCGGGTTAATGGTATCCACATTGCTTGCAAATGGTATGGGACTAATTTGGCATGGTGAAGAACTAACTTATACAGAGCCAGTTGCTTCTGGCATTGCTGCTATTTTTAGCTTCTTACCAGCATCAGCAGCGGCAGTTGTTTTCTATGTAATGTGGTGGGCGCACTTATTAATTCTATTAACATTCTTAGTGTATGTACCACAATCGAAGCACTTCCACTTAATTGTGAGTCCAATCAATGTGTACATGAATCGTTTAGATCGTACAGGTACTTTAACACCAATCGATTTTGAAGCATTAGAAAATGCTGAAGATGAAGAGGATATTCCAGCAATTGGTGTTGGACGTATTCAAGACTTCACACAAAAACAAATGCTAGATTTATATTCTTGTGTAGAGTGCGGACGTTGTACAAATATGTGTCCAGCGTCAGGGACAGGGAAAATGCTATCACCGATGGATTTAATCGTGAAGCTACGTGATCATTTAACATTTACAGGTGCTGTTGAGACAAAGCAAAAGCCTTGGGTACCATATCAATTCTTTGCTAAAACAAAGGGGAATCAGTTAGCGATGGCAGCTGGTGCTGAGGGGGCAGTTATTGAAGATATCTACAGCCCTTCTTTAATCGGCGAAGTCATTACAGAAGAAGAGATTTGGGCATGTACAACTTGCCGAAACTGTGAAGATCAATGCCCTGTTATGAATGAGCATGTCGATAAAATTATTGATTTACGCCGTTACTTAACAATGACTGAAGGAAAAGTAAACCCTGATGCACAACGCGCGATGACAAATATCGAACGTCAAGGCAATCCTTGGGGCTTAAACCGTAAAGAAAAAGAAAATTGGCGTGACTTAGATCCGACAATTCATATTCCAACAGTGAAAGAGCTGAAAAAATCAGGCGAAGAAATGGAATATTTATTCTGGGTAGGTTCGATGGGGGCGTTTGATAACCGCTCACAAAAAATTGCCCTAGCATTCTGTCGTCTATTAAACGAGGCAGGCGTGAAGTTTGCGATTTTAGGAAATAAAGAGAAAAACTCTGGGGACACTCCTCGTCGTTTAGGAAATGAGTTTTTATTCCAAGAGCTGGCGACAGCGAATATTGATGAATTTGAGAAAAACGACGTGAAGAAAATCGTTACAATTGACCCTCATGCTTACAACATCTTTAAAAATGAATACCAAGACTTTGGCTGGAAGGGCGAGGTCTACCACCATACTGAACTATTGAATCAATTGATTGATGAAAATCGTCTAGCGTTAAATTATGAAGTTCATGAAACGATTGTGTTCCACGATTCTTGTTATTTAGGTCGTTATAACGATGTTTATGATGCACCACGTGAGATTTTACGAGGTATTCCAGGTATTAAGCTTGTGGAAATGGAGCGTAATCGTGAGGAAGCAATGTGCTGTGGTGCAGGTGGCGGCTTAATGTGGATGGAAGAGCATGTCGGCAACCGAATTAACGTAGCAAGAACAGAGCAAGCTTTAGCAACGAATGCTTCAGTTATTTCCTCTGGATGTCCTTACTGCTTAACGATGCTTGAGGATGGTACGAAGGCAAAAGAGGTTGAAGATACAATCGGTACATTCGATGTTGCAGAACTATTAGAGCGTTCAGTATTTGGTGAAAAAGTGAAAGCTGTCGAGGAGTCTGTTGAAGAAGCAGCGGATGTAATGGTTGAAGAAGTAGTAGCTTCTGTGGATAGTGTCGAACGAAACGAGAAAGCAGAGGTTAACGCAGAAAAATGACGGTTATTGCAGAAATATTTTAGTTATCTGAAAAATATAAATTGCACAATAAATAATTGTTTTGTAGAATAAGATTAAATGGAAATGGGAGTTAACTATAACTTTTTCAGCGGGTGTCTGAACACTCGCTGAAAGAAGTTAATGCCTCCGGCGGATGTCACGGAATCGGAAAGGAGATCTTTGTGCTTGCACAAAGCCGATTCTGGAAACAATTATGCCGTGGCATAATTGATACTCCCATTTTTCATCGATAGAGGTCGAGCGAGCGTTCAGTCAACATTAATGCTCTTATACTTCTTCTAGAACGTAAAACAAAAGGGGTGTTTTACTTGAATAGAGCAGTAATTTTAGCAGGAGCAAGAACTGCATTTGGTAAGTTTGGGGGTTCACTATCAGCATTAAGCGCTAGTGATTTAGGCGCGATCGCCATAAAAGGGGCACTTGAGAAAGCGAATATTTCGCCTGCTGAAGTGAATGAAGTAATTTTAGGCTCCGTTTTACAAGGGGGACAGGGCCAAATTCCTTCAAGGCAGGCTGCGATCAAAGCAAGCTTACCGATAGCAGTGAAAACAGAAACGATTAACAAAGTTTGTGCGTCAGGGATGCGTGCTGTAACACTAGCGGATCAGCTAATTCGATTAGGGGACGAAGAAGTAATAATCGCTGGTGGTATGGAATCTATGTCCAATGCACCGTATTATCTACAAAACGGTCGAACAGGCTTACGCATGGGCGATTCAACAATGGTAGATGGCATGCTATATGATGGCTTAACATGTGCTTTCGATAAGACAAGGCCGCATATGGGAATCTACGGCAATGTAACGGCCAAAGAATATTCGTTAAGCCGTGAGGAGCAGGATGCTTGGTCTGTTCGCAGTCATGAACGTGCACTTGCAGCAATTGAGAAGGGTTACTTTGCTGAAGAAATCGTACCTGTGGAAATTCCACAACGTAAGGGAGAGCCGCTTCATGTCGATACGGACGAGGCACCAAGAGCTGGTACAACAATAGAGGTACTTGCAAAACTTAAGCCAGCCTTTGACAAGGATGGAACGATTACAGCAGGTAATGCACCTGGCGTTAACGATGGGGCATGTGCCTTAGTAGTAATGAGTGAGGAACGTGCAGCACGTGAAGGAAGAGAGCCGCTTGCGGTGATTATCGGCCATGAAGAGCTTGCGATTGAACCAGAGAACTTCCCGCAAACACCAGGGCTTGTCATTAACAAATTACTTAAAAAGACGGGGAAATCATTAGCTGATATTGATTTGATTGAAATCAATGAAGCATTTGCAGCAGTAGCTCTTGTCAGCAAGCAGCTAGCGGATCTAGATGCTGAAAAGATCAATGTTAACGGTGGTGCAGTTGCGTTAGGTCATCCAATCGGAGCATCTGGAGCACGCATTATTTTAACACTTGCTCATGAATTAAAACGTCGTGGCGGTGGTATCGGAATTGCTGCTATCTGCTCAGGTGGAGGGCAAGGCGATGCGATTATGATTGAAGTACCGAAAACAGGGGGACACGAATGATGGGAATTCAAAAAGTAATGGTTATTGGTGCAGGGCAAATGGGCTCTGGCATTGCACAAGTTTGTGCACAAGCTGGCTATGATGTAAAACTGAATGACATGAAACAAGAATTTTTCGAACGCGGTTTAGGAGTCATTACGAAAAATCTGACACGTGATGTCGAAAAGGGGCGTAAAACGGAGGATGAGAAGGCAGCCATTTTAGGTCGTATTAATATGTCACTAGATTTACAGGATGCTAGTGATGTAGATATTATCATTGAGGCAGCTGTGGAAAATATGGAAGTGAAGCAATCCATCTTTAAGCAAATTGATCAGATTGCACCGGCACACGCCATTTTAGCTACGAATACATCATCTTTACCAATTACGGAAATTGCAGCTGTTACAAATCGTCCAGAGCAAGTGATTGGTATGCACTTTATGAATCCAGTACCTGTTATGAAGCTTGTAGAAATTATTCGAGGGTTAGCTACTAGTGATGAAGTCTACAAAGCAGTTGAAGACATGACAGTAAAATTATCGAAAACGCCGGTGGAAGTAAATGACTTCCCAGGTTTTATTTCGAATCGTATTTTATTACCAATGATTAATGAAGCGGTCTACGCATTGTATGAAGGGGTAGCATCGAAAGAAGCCATTGACGATGTAATGAAGCTAGGCATGAATCATCCGATGGGACCGTTAACATTGGCAGACTTTATTGGCCTTGATACATGTTTATCCATCATGGAGATTTTACATGAGGGCTTAGGCGATAGTAAATATAGACCTTGTCCATTGCTTCGTAAATATGTGGCAGCAGGATGGCTAGGTAAAAAATCCGGAAGAGGCTTTTACGTTTATGAATAATCCTATGGGGATGGGACGATTCAAATGAAATGAAATGCTACGGGACAACGTACAGGGGTGACATTATAGATGCATTTACAATTTACAGATGAACAAATAATGATGCGTGATATGGTTCGAAATTTCGCTCAGGATAAAATTGAACCGTGGGTAGAGCGTATGGAAGCAGGAGAGTTTCCGCGTGAACTCCTTGCGCAAATGGGAGAATTAGGTTTAATGGGGATTACAACGCCTGAGGAATTAGGCGGCTCAGCGATGGATTTCACATCGTACATAATTGCGATCAATGAACTATCAAAGGTTAGCGCAGTAATGGGTGTTATTTTATCCGTGCATACTTCGGTTGGAACAAATCCTATCATTTATTTCGGTAACGATGAACAGAAGAAACGCTATGTTCCAAAGCTTGCTGCGGGTGAATATTTAGGGGCATTTTGTTTAACAGAGCCTAGCGCTGGTTCTGACGCTGGCTCTTTACAATCCAAAGCGGTGCGAGATGGAGATGAATATGTCATCAATGGCTCCAAGGTGTTTATTACAAACGGTGGAGAAGCAGATGTTTATATTGTCTTTGCCTCAACGAATCCTGCTGGAAAAACACGTGGTATTTCAGCATTTATAGTTGAAAAAGGAACACCAGGCTTAATCATAGGTAAAGATGAACATAAAATGGGCTTACATGGCTCACGTACAGTTCAACTAACATTCGACAACTGTCGCATTCCAGCTGCAAACCTTCTTGGGGAGGAAGGGGAAGGCTTTAAAATTGCAATGGCTAACTTAGACGTTGGACGTATTGGAATCGCAGCTCAATCTCTAGGCATTGCCGAAGCGGCGCTAGAGGCAGCTACTGCGTATGCAAAAGAACGTGTCCAATTTGGAAAGCCTATTGCAGCGCAACAAGGGGTTGGCTTCAAGCTTGCTGATATGGCAACTGCTGTAGAGTCAGCAAAATTACTAGTTTTTCGAGCAGCAGATTTACGCACAAAAGGGTTGCCATGCGGAGCCGAGGCCTCGATGGCGAAACTTTTTGCCTCTCGTACAGCCGTGCAAACAGCGATAGACGCTATACAAATTTTTGGTGGCTATGGCTATACAAAAGACTATCCTGTAGAACGCTATTTCCGAGATGCAAAGGTGACAGAAATATACGAGGGTACAAGCGAAATTCAAAAGCTAGTCATTAGTAAACATTTACTTAAATAAAGTCTGATGTTATTGCGGAGTTGATTTTTCAAGGAGATTGACGATTGTACAGGGAAGACCGTTAATCCCGCGAAACATCATCACATATAGAAATCAACAAAACTGAGTCTAACGAAAAAGGGGAAATGGACAATGAACTTTCAATTAACAGAAGAGCATGAGCAATTACGTGAAATGATTCGTGATTTTGCTATTAATGAAGTAGCACCAACAGCAGCTGAACGTGACGAGAACGAAGAGTTTGACCGTGCAATTTTCGATAAAATGGCAGAGCTAGGCTTAACAGGTATTCCATGGCCAGAAGAATACGGCGGTGCAGGCTTTGATTATCTTGCATATGTCATTGCAGTAGAAGAATTATCACGTGTATGTGCTTCAACAGGGGTAACTTTATCAGCACATACTTCACTTGCGGGTTGGCCGATTTTTAAATTCGGTAATGAAGAACAAAAACAAAAATACCTTCGTCCAATGGCAGAAGGTAAACATATCGGTGCTTACGGCTTAACGGAGCCAGGATCTGGTTCGGATGCTGGTGGCATGAAAACATATGCAAAACGTGATGGCGATGACTATATTTTAAACGGCTCGAAAATCTTCATTACAAACGGTGGAGTAGCAGATACATATGTTGTATTTGCAGTAACAGATCCAGAAGCTAAACATGGCACATCTGCTTTTATCGTTGAAGCAGGCTTTGAAGGCTTCTCGGTAGGGAAGAAGGAGAAAAAACTAGGTATTCGTTCATCTCCTACAACTGAAATTATTTTTGATAACTGTCGCGTTCCGAAAGAAAACCTGCTTGGAGCTGAGGGAGAAGGCTTCAAAATTGCGATGACAACACTTGATGGAGGACGTAATGGTATTGCCGCACAAGCTTTAGGGATTGCGCAAGGTGCATTGGATGCAGCGGTTGAATACGGTAAAGAGCGTGTGCAATTTGGTAAGCCGATTACTGCTAACCAAGGTATATCCTTTAAGCTTGCAGATATGGCAACTCAAATTGAAGCATCTCGACTGCTTACATACCAAGCGGCTTGGTTAGAATCGAATGGTCTACCTTATGGTAAGGCGTCTGCAATGGCAAAATTAATGGCTGGGGATACGGCGATGAGTGTAACGACTGAGGCGGTTCAAGTCTTTGGTGGATATGGTTATACGAAGGATTATCCAGTTGAGCGCTTCATGCGTGATGCAAAAATCACACAAATTTACGAAGGTACACAAGAGATTCAACGACTTGTTATCTCTCGTATGTTGACAAAGTAACGTATGACAGAAAAAGATAAAAGACCCCAAGTACAGTCAACAGTAAAAGATGAAAATCTCATCGCCATTCGTCGAGAACAGATGATAGAGGGAGCCATTAAATTATTTAAAGAAAAAGGGTTTCACCGTGCCACAACGAGAGAAATCGCAAAAGCTGCAGGCTTTAGTATCGGAACATTATATGAATATATTCGTACGAAGGAAGACGTCCTTTACCTTGTATGTGATAGTATTTATCACCATGCGATGGGGCGACTTTCAAGTTTTGAAATTAAGGCAGGAACGATTGAAGAGCTAAAGGAAATGATTCGAGAGTATTTCTTGCAAATTGATAGTTTGGTTGATGAGCTGACAATCATGTATCAGGAAACAAAATCGCTGTCGAAAGAAGCACAACGCTATGTATTTAGTAAAGAGTTTGAGATGGTTGCTACTTTTGAGCGATTACTAAAACGCTGTGTGCAGTCAGGTGAAATAACGATGACAGATAAACAAATTCACTTAGCAGCAAATAATTTAGTCGTTTCTGGACAAAGCTGGGCATTCCGTAAATGGGCGCTCCATCGTCAGCACTCGATTGACGAATTTATTGAAATGCAAATAACATTGTTCATTTCAGGCATAAAGGGGTTCTAATAAGTTCTGTAAAGGGGTTGTCGGTAATTGCATAAAGCGACATTGCAATTACCGATTTTTTTATAAATAGAAAGCTGTTTCATCACACAAAGGTGTAATTGATTAAGGGGAGAAAGTGGGGATTTCATATGACAAAGGTAGAAGTATATCGTCCAAAAAATCACGTACGTTTTGTTACAGCATCAAGTCTATTTGATGGACATGATGCTTCGGTTAACATTATACGACGTATTTTGCAATCAAGCGGTGTAGAGGTAATCCATTTAGGGCATAACCGCTCCGTGGAAGAAGTCGTAAATGCTGCGATTCAAGAGGATGCGCAAGGTATTGCAGTATCATCTTATCAAGGTGGACATATGGAATACTTTAAATATATGTATGATTTGCTGCGTGAAAAAGGGGCGCCACATATTAAAATTTATGGTGGTGGCGGTGGTGTTATTTTACCGCGTGAAATTAAAGAGCTACATGCTTACGGGATTGCTGGGATTTTCTCACCAGAGGATGGGCGTGTTTTAGGATTACAAGGGATGATTAATGAGAAAATTAAAGGAACTGATTTCCCAACTGCTATAGGTAGCTATCAAGAAAAGCTGGATGCTCTATCAACAGAAACACCTGAAATTTTAGCAAACTTATTAACTGCGGCTGAATCGAATGAAGATGAAGAAACGAAAAAGATGCTAGCGGAAGCTCGCAAACGCTCAAAAGGGACGCCTGTATTAGGTATTACGGGAACAGGTGGTGCAGGTAAATCTTCCTTAACAGATGAATTAATTCGTCGTTTCTTGAAAGAGTTTCCAGATAAGCGCGTAGCTATTCTGTCTGTCGATCCGACAAAGCAAAAGACAGGTGGGGCTTTACTTGGTGACCGAATTCGTATGAATGCGATTTTCAATAATCGCGTATATATGCGTAGTTTAGCAACTCGTGGATCTCGTACAGAGCTTACTGCTTCCATTGGAGACGTGCTAGATGTAACGCGTGTAGCGGGCTATGATTTAATCATTGTTGAAACAAGTGGTATTGGTCAGGGTGACGCGGAAATTACAAAATACACTGATCTATCTATGTACGTAATGACAAGTGAATTTGGTGCGCCTACACAGCTTGAGAAAATTGACATGATTGATTTTGCGGATGTGATTGCCATCAATAAATTTGAACGCAAAGGCTCTGAGGATGCACTACGTCAAGTGCAGAAGCAATATCAACGTTCTCGAGAGCTTTGGGATGAATCACTTGATAATATGCCTGTGTACGGTACGATTGCTAGTCAATTTAATGATAAAGGAACGAATGCTTTATTTGCAGCATTAGTAAATATCATTAATACGAAGACAGGTAGTCATTGGGAGACGGGTTATGAGCAATTTGCGAAAACGCAAAAGCAAGATGTGATTATTCCAAACGACCGTCGTTATTATTTACGAGAACTCACGGACACTGTGCGTGGCTATCATAAAAAATCAGAGCAACAAGTGGAATTTGCTCGCCGTCTATTCCAATTAGAGGGATCTATTGAAACAATCAAGGAAAAGGCGCCAAATGATGCATTAATTGCATCTCTTACTTCTTTAGCGGAAGGTGTCAGAGATGAATTAACGGCTGAATCTAAACGTATTTTAGATAATTGGCATGCTTTAAAAGAAGCGTATGCTGGAGATGAATTAGTAACGAAAGTTCGAGATAAGGAAATTCGAACAATTTTAAAGACAACGAGTTTATCAGGTACGAAAATTCCTAAAGTAGCCTTGCCGAAATTCGTAGATTATGGTGAAATTTTACGCTGGGTTTATAAAGAAAATGTACCTGGTGAATTCCCGTATACAGCAGGGGTATTCCAATTTAAGCGTGAAGGGGAAGATCCGAAGCGACAATTTGCTGGCGAAGGAACGCCTGAGCGTACGAATAAACGATTCCATTATTTATCGAAGGATGATGATGCGAAACGTTTATCAACAGCATTTGATTCGGTAACGCTATATGGGGAGGATCCAGATTACCGACCTGATATTTATGGAAAGGTTGGAGAGTCGGGTGTTTCTATTTGTACGTTAGAAGATATGAAAAAGCTATATGCAGGCTTTGATTTATGTGCACCATCAACTTCTGTATCGATGACAATTAACGGTCCAGCACCGGTTATTTTGGCAATGTTCATGAATACGGCTATTGATCAGCAAGTGAAACTACGTGAGAAAGAACTGGATCGACCTTTAACAGTTGAAGAATTTACGGAGACACGCGAGAAAACATTACAGGTTGTACGCGGAACCGTGCAAGCAGATATTTTAAAGGAAGATCAAGGGCAAAATACATGTATATTCTCAACAGAGTTTGCGTTACGTATGATGGGAGATATTCAGCAATACTTTATCGATCATAAAGTTCGTAATTATTACTCTGTATCTATTTCTGGTTACCATATTGCCGAAGCTGGTGCGAATCCAATTTCACAGTTGGCCTTTACATTAGCAAATGGCTTTACGTATGTAGAATATTATTTAAGTCGAGGAATGAATATTGACGACTTTGCGCCAAATCTATCATTCTTCTTCTCTAATGGACTTGATCCAGAGTACACAGTTATTGGACGCGTAGCTCGCCGTATTTGGGCAATTGTTATGCGTGATAAGTACGGCGCCAATGAACGAGCGCAAAAATTGAAATATCATATTCAAACATCTGGACGTAGTTTGCATGCACAGGAGATTGACTTTAATGATATCCGCACAACGTTACAGGCGTTAATGGCATTACAGGATAACTGTAATTCATTGCATACGAATGCATATGATGAAGCTATTACAACGCCTACGGAAGAATCTGTACGTCGTGCGATGGCTATTCAAATGATTATTACGAAGGAACATGGCTTAGCGAAAAACGAAAATCCATTACAAGGAGCGTTTATCGTAGAAGAGTTAACAGATCTTGTAGAAGAAGCGGTACTAGAAGAGTTTGATCGTATCAATGATCGTGGTGGCGTACTAGGTGCAATGGAAACACAATATCAACGTGGTAAGATTCAAGAGGAATCTATGCACTACGAGATGCTAAAGCATTCAGGTGAGTTACCAATCATTGGTGTAAACACATACTTAAATCCCAATCCGCCTTCTGAAGATGAAATTAACAATATGGAAATTGCGCGTGCATCAACGGAAGAAAAAGAGACGCAAATTCGTAATTTACAGGCTTTCTGGAAGCAACATGAAGGCGAGAATGCAGCAGCTCTTGCTCGTTTACAACAAGTAGCTGTAAACAACGGTAATATTTTCGCTGAGCTTATGGAAACCGTAAAAGTCGCTAGCTTAGGGCAAATCACGAATGCTTTATACGAGGTAGGCGGACAATATCGTCGTAATATGTAATGATCGTTAACGTTTATTCTATTTTGTACAAAATGTTTGTATAGTTTTAAGTGCCTAGTCTTAGGATTAGGCACTTCTTTTTATTTCCGTTATAATAGAAATGTAAAAAAAAGGGGAGACGCAATAGATGATGAAATCGGCTATTAACTACATCATTATTTTAGCTTTGGTGGTAGGAGTTATTTTCCTGTATGATAAGCAAATTGGCGCTGTTCCTTTACTATTATTATCTGTCTATTTGTTTTACTTGGGGATAAAAAAGATGCGTGATATAAAAAACAGTAATTGAAGCTAGCAATGAGGATAATACTTTGTATATAATGGGTATTATGCTTATGATGGGAAGTTACTTTTGTGCGGCCTTTTTTTGCTGCGCTCCGAAAATAAAGCTATATGAATTTTAAAACGTCCAATGTGATGAGAGAAAGGAAGTGCACGAATGAATTTTCGTGAAATGACAAAAGAACAATTAGCGGAAGAATCGTTAATTAACTTAGCTTATGCAATTTTAAATGAAAAACGTGCCTCAGTGTCTTTTAATGACTTATTAACAATTATTCAAGAGCTTGTTGGCTATAGTGATGAGGAAATAAAAGCTCGCCTACTACAATTTTACACGGATATAAATGTAGATGGCCGCTTCTTATTTAATCAAGAAACAGGCTGGGGCTTACGTGAATGGTATAAAGTTGAACAGATTGAAGAAGAAACAGCTCCATCTGTTAAAACGCATAAGAAAAAATCTAAAGCAGCCCTTGAGGATGAAGAAGATTTAGAAGAAGAAGATATTGACTTTGATGAAGATTATGAAGAATTCGTTGAAGAAGATCTAGATGAAGAAGAAGAAGAAGATGAAGCAGATGATAAAGAAGATATCGACTTTGATGAAGAAGATTTAGAAGACATCGATGAAGAAATCGATGAAGACTTTATCGATGAAGAAGAAGATGAATTTGAAGAAGAGGATGAAGTCTAATTTATTTCAGCAAACATCCGCTAAAATAAGTTAGTAAGCCTTCTAAGGATGTCATGGAAATCGAGGTATAATTGATGATAATTACTCTTTGAAATTTTCTTTCTTTTATCCTTGTAGTAAAAAATCTTGACTTCTATCACGGTTCCGTTTAATCTTTTACTTGGGCTCCTTATTAAAGGAGAAAGACCGTGTATGTAATACGCTCCCCCTGCAAACCTATGCAGGAGGAGCGTTTTTTTATTTTTTAACTTTATTCAATCAAGTTCTCCCATGTTTATAATTACGGAATGAATAGTAAGGCGCTAAATTATTCATGATGTATAGTAAGCGGTGATTGAATATATGTTAAATCTTTTTAAAAGGAAAGTAGAAAAGAGATAGAAACGATGACAGCTTCGAATCGACTACATATTTGTAGGCATTCTCGGCTTTTCTTATTTTAGGGATGAGAAATATTTATTTTCTTAGCCTGTCAAAACATTGGCATCAATGCTTAGAATCGGCATGTGGCGTGAATGTACTTTTCTTACTAACAATTTCTAGTACAACATAAGGAGGAATTTTTTCATGACAAAGTATATTTTTGTAACAGGTGGGGTTGTGTCTTCACTTGGAAAAGGGATTGTAGCAGCATCTCTAGGTCGTTTATTAAAAAATCGCGGATTAGAAGTGACGATTCAAAAATTTGACCCATATATCAATATTGACCCAGGTACAATGAGTCCTTATCAACATGGTGAGGTATTCGTAACAGATGATGGCGCAGAAGCTGACTTAGACTTAGGTCACTACGAACGTTTCATTGATATTAACCTAGGAAAACATTCTACAGTAACATCAGGTCGTGTTTATCAATCTGTATTACAAAAAGAACGCCGTGGTGATTACAACGGTGGAACAGTGCAAGTAATTCCTCATATTACAAATGAAATCAAAGATCGTATTCAACGCGCTGGTCGCGAAACTAACGCAGACGTAGTTATTACAGAAGTAGGCGGAACAGTTGGGGACATCGAATCATTACCATTCCTTGAAGCAATTCGCCAAATGAAAACGAACTTAGGCCATAACAACGTAATGTACGTTCATTGTACGCTTATTCCTTACATTAAAGCTGCAGGTGAGCTTAAAACAAAACCAACTCAGCACTCTGTAAAAGAATTACGTTCTTTAGGTATTCAACCAAATATTATCGTTGTCCGCACAGAGCAAGAAGTGCCACAAGATATGAAAGAAAAACTAGCTTTATTCTGTGATGTACAGCCACACGAAATTATTGAATCTCGTGATGCAGAGCATTTATATGAAGTACCATTAAACCTACATGCACAAGATATTGATGATATCGTACTTGACCATTTTGGCATTGAAGCACCAGAAGCGGATATGGAAGAATGGCGCGAGCTTGTAGCAAAAGTGAAGAGCTTACCAAATAAACGAAAAGTAGCATTAGTAGGTAAATATGTAGAACTACAAGATGCTTACATTTCTGTTGTAGAAGCATTAAAACATGCAGGCTATGCATTTAATTCTGATATTGAAATTGACTGGATTAATGCAGAGCATGTAGATGCTGACAATGTTGCTACGCTATTAAAAGGTGCTGACGCTATTTTAGTTCCAGGTGGTTTCGGCGATCGTGGAGTTGAAGGTAAAATTTTAGCGACACAATATGCTCGCGAAAATAATGTACCATTCTTAGGTATTTGCCTAGGTATGCAACTGGCAACAGTAGAATTTGCTCGTAACGTGCTTGGTTTACAAGGAGCGCATTCAACAGAGTTAGATTCACAAACACAATACCCAATTATTGACTTCTTACCAGATCAAAACGACAATGTCGACATCGGTGGTACATTACGTTTAGGTTTATACCCATGTAAGTTAAAAGAAGGCTCGAAGGCAAGCCAAGCGTATGGTCAAGAGCTTGTTTATGAGCGTCACCGTCATCGTTATGAATTTAACAATGAATATCGTGAAGCGATGGAAGCAGAAGGTCTTGTCTTCTCAGGTACAAGTCCTGACGGAAAATTAGTAGAAATTATCGAGTTACCAGAAAATAATTTCTTCGTAGCATGCCAATTCCACCCAGAATTAGTATCACGTCCAAACCGTCCACAGCCATTGTTCCGTGATTTTATCGGAGCAACATTTAAATAATACAAAAAAGAGTTGTCTCACGTGCTGAGACAACTCTTTTTTTAGCTCTTCGGCAAAACGAGATTATTCCGATAAAAGTTAAAATTGTTCCGATAAATCTTCAAAGTATTCCTATATAAAAGGAGTTGTCTCTAGTGCTGAGACAACTCCTTTTATAGATTCTTTATAGCTCTTCGTCATCAAGACCAAGCATTTCATCATACGCAATTTTTACGGCTTCATAAACAAAAAGGGCAGCAATAGCGTGTGGCACAACTATGCGCTCACCTAAATCGTTCGGTAATAAACCACCTCGCATGCGTGTTGAAATATACGTATACGCTAAATCTGCCAGTGGATTTTCGGCATTAGCCACTTCGCTAGCAACGGCTGCAAATGGAATAAACTGATTATTTAATTGCTGTGCTAATGCTAATGCATCCTCATCGTGTGCGCTACGTGTAAAAATGCATACACGATCTGCTTCTGTGATTACTGTATCTTTTGTCCAAGGGACTAACTTCGTAAAACGTTCCACAGCTTGAAATGCATTTAATTCGACAACTTGCATTTCGCCAAAGCATGCGAAATAGACATTACCTTCACTAATACCCGCTTGCGCAAGTAATCGCGCTGTTTCTTCAATTGCTTCCTCTTCATTTTGTGATATTCTTTGTAATAAACCACTTAGTTGTGTTGTTAATATTTTTGACATAGTCCCACCTCAATCAATATTATAGGTTTGAAAAGAGCATAAAGCAAAAGTAGATAATTTATAATAATAGAAGGTATTAATAGGTTAAAGGAGAATATTACATAATAGAGAGAATTTTACGTAAAAATAATAACTAAAAAAGGGCGGAATGAAATGTGAAACGAGTACTAATTGTCGATGATCAACCAGGAATTCGTTTACTTTTAAATGAAGTGTTGAAAAAAGAAGGTTACGGTACATATTTAGCTGCAAATGGTATGGAAGCACTGAAGTATGCTGAGGAAGAGGAAATAGATTGTGTCCTGCTAGACATGAAAATTCCAGGAATGGATGGCATAGAAATTTTAAAGCACTTAAAAGAGCGATGGCCACAACTTCCGGTTTTCATGATGACAGCATATGGTGAATTGGACGTTGTACAGGAGGCATTAGATTTAGGAGCTATTCGATATTTTACTAAGCCTTTTGATATTTTTGAAGTGCGTGATGAGGTTAATAAAATAGTAAGTGCTTAGATGAACAGGCAGTGGTCAACACCGCCTGTTTTTCTTGGTTATTATAGAAGTTTTCTACCATTTTACTATTATTTTGCTTCCACAATAAATGACTCATCACCATAACGAGGGGGTGATTTCCGTCCGATGATCCTCTTTTATTTTTCTGCAGTATTGAGATTTATCGACCAACTTTTTATATTGATCACCCAACTTTCGAAAAATATCGACATCTACCTTCATGTAACACTATTTGATCGTACTGTGGCTAACCTTCGTTCCGTTAACACTGCACAACGATTGGACGCTGTCACTCCGCTTTCGCGTAACCTTTATTCCGTTAACACTGCAAAACGGTTGGATGCTGCCGCTCCGCTGCCGCGTAACCTTGTTCCGTTAACACTGCAAAACGGTTGGACGCTGTCGCTCCGCTTTCACGTAACCTTCGTTTCGTTGCGCTACACAACGGTTGGCACTGCCGCTACGTTGCACTTCGCTTTCATGCAGAAAACAAAGTAACCTGAAATGCTTTTCAGGTTACTTTGTTTTTGCTATGATTAAATAGCATATCTATGTAGAAAAGATAGTCCTAAGAGGAGGATTTTTAGTATGGCATTAGTATCTATGAAAGAGATGTTAATTAAAGCAAAAGCAGAAGGTTATGCGGTTGGTCAGTTCAACATTAACAACCTTGAGTGGACTCAAGCAATTTTACAAGCAGCAGAAGAGGAAAAATCTCCAGTTATTCTAGGCGTTTCTGAAGGTGCAGGAAAATATATGGGCGGATTTATTTCCGTTGTACACATGGTAAAAGGTTTAATGGAATCTTATGGTACTACGGTACCTGTAGCTATTCACCTTGACCATGGTTCAAGCTTTGAAAAATGTAAAGAAGCTATTGATGCAGGCTTTACTTCTGTAATGATCGATGCTTCTCATCATCCATTTGAGGAAAACGTTGCGACTACTTCAAAAGTAGTTGAGTATGCTCATTCGAAAGGTGTTTCTGTTGAAGCTGAGCTTGGCACAGTAGGCGGTGACGAGGATGGCGTAATCGGTGGTATTATGTACGCTGATCCAGAAGAATGCCGTAAAATGGTTGAGATGACAGATATCGATTGTTTAGCGCCAGCACTTGGCTCTGTACATGGTCCTTATAAAGGCGAACCAAACTTAGGCTTTAAAGAAATGGAAGAAATCTCAAACTTAGCAGACCTTCCATTAGTATTACATGGTGGTACAGGTATCCCAACAAAAGATATTCAACGTTCAATTTCATTAGGTACAGCAAAAATTAACGTCAATACTGAAAATCAAATTGCTGCTACAAAAGTAATTCGTGAAGTTCTTGAAAACGATAAAGTTGTTTATGATCCTCGTAAATTCCTTGCACCAGCACGTGAAGCGATTAAAGCGACAGTTATTGGGAAAATCCGTGAATTTGGCAGTGCGCAAAAAGCATAATTTTAGTATCTAATACGCAAAAAAAACAGAGATGAATACACATATAAGAGAAGTGTTGATGTTGTTATCGACCTTCTCTTGTTTTTGAAATAAAAAATTTTTGGCAAAAATTTAAATAGCAGGCTTATCCCAAAAGTTGTATAGTAAATTGATTGCCGTTCCAACTGATTGGTCCTAAGAAAGCGCCCAGTCAGAACGGAAATCAACTTCAAGTAGGATGATGAGTCAAAACAGTGATTAGGAGGAAAAAATAATGAAATTTTTTATAGATACAGCAAACTTTGAAGAGATTAAAGAAGCACACGCATGGGGTATTTTATCAGGTGTTACAACAAACCCATCATTAGTTGCAAAAGAAGAGAATGTTTCTTTCCATGATCGACTTCGTGAAATCTCAGAGCTTGTAGATGGCTCAGTGAGTGGGGAAGTAATCGCTCTAGATGCAGAAGGTATGATTAAAGAAGGCTTAGAATTGGCTGAAATTGCTCCGAATATTACAGTTAAACTGCCAATGACTCCAGCTGGCTTAGAGGCATGTCGCTTCTTTGCAGACAAAGGTATTAAAACGAACGTAACATTAATCTTTAGTGCCAACCAAGCATTAATGGCTGCTCGTGCAGGTGCTACATATGTATCACCATTTATCGGTCGTTTAGATGATATGGGTCAAAACGGTGTAGAACTAATTGAAACGATTGCAGATATTTTCACAATCCATAATATCGATACGCAAATTATTGCTGCATCTATTCGTCATCCGCAACATGTAACAGCTGCAGCACTTGCAGGTGCACATATTTCGACTACTCCATTTAAAGTATTAAAGCAACTTTTCAATCATCCACTAACGGAAAAAGGAATTGAAGGATTTTTAGCGGATTGGAATAAGAGAAAAGGCGAATAATAAGATTATATAGTGAGCCAATTGCAGAAAAAATTACTTTCCAATCATGAGGGAGAACGCAAAATGGATGTTTATAAAATTACAGGCGAAAATCGCCTACAGGGTACAATAAAAGTTAGTGGTGCAAAAAATAGTGCAGTCGCCTTAATTCCTGCATCGATTTTGGCGAACTCTCCAGTGACAATTGGAGGGTTACCAGAAATTTCTGATGCGTGGACGTTAAAGGCATTATTAGAGGAAATCGGTGGGGAAGTGTCATTTGAGGATGGCGTAATGACAATTGATCCAACGGAAATGATTGCTTTACCATTACCGAACGGCAACGTGAAAAAACTTCGTGCTTCCTATTACTTAATGGGAGCCATGCTTGGGCGTTTTAAAAAAGCTGTGATTGGTTTACCGGGAGGCTGCTTCTTAGGGCCACGTCCTATTGATCAACATATTAAAGGCTTTGAGGCATTGGGTGCGAAAGTTACGAATGAGCATGGAGCGATTTATTTACGTGCTGATGAATTAATTGGTGCCAAAATATTTTTAGACGTTGCCAGTGTGGGAGCAACCATTAATATTATGTTAGCTGCTGTTCTTGCAAAAGGACGTACGGTTATTGAAAATGCAGCAAAAGAACCAGAGATTATTGATGTAGCAACTCTTCTTACTAACATGGGAGCTAATATTAAAGGTGCGGGTACTAGTGTTATCCGTATTGAAGGCGTAGAGGAGCTTCATGGTACGGAGCATACAATTATTCCAGATCGTATTGAAGCTGCTACGTTTATGATAATGGCTGCCGCTTTAGGTGAAGGCATTACCATTGATAATGTTATTCCATTGCATTTAGAGGCGATTATTGCAAAGCTTCGTGAAATGGGTGTAAAAATCGAAATTGATGAAGAAAGTATTTTTGTACCCAAAACGGACCTTTCCTCATTGCAGGCCGTCGATGTAAAAACATTAGTGTATCCAGGGTTCCCGACTGATATTCAGCAACCACTTTCTGTATTAATGTCTCAAGCATTTGGTTCCTCAAAGATAACAGATACGATTTATACAGCTCGATTTAAGCATATTGATGAACTTCGTCGTATGAATGCCATTGCACGCGTTGAAGGAAATACAGCTATTATTACAGGCCCTAATAAATTACAAGGTTCAACTGTAACAGCTACAGACCTTCGTGCTGGTGCTGCATTAGTATTAGCAGGGCTTTTAGCTGAAGGTGAAACAGAAATTCACGATATCTATCATATTGAACGTGGGTATAGCTCACTTATTGAGAAATTACGTGATTTAGGCGCTGATATTCGACGTGAAACAATAATGGCACGCGTAGCAGAGACAAAGGAATAATGAGAGCTAAAAGTTTTGAACTAACTATGTTACAATAGAGGTAATTTGAATGTTTCGGCGAAGAAACATGCCGATAACGGGAGGCAAATAAGACAATGGAACGTAGTTTATCGATGGAAGTAGTACGAGTAACAGAGGCAGCAGCAATCGCATCCGGGAAATGGATGGGTCGCGGTTTAAAAATTGAGGCAGATGATGCAGCAACGACAGCGATGCGCGTAATGTTCGATACAATTCCAATGCATGCTACAGTAGTGATTGGTGAAGGTGAAATGGATGAAGCGCCAATGCTTTATATTGGTGAAGAGCTTGGCTTACGCAATGGTGGTCCTAAAGTAGATATTGCAGTTGACCCATTAGAAGGTACGAATATTGTAGCGAAGGGTACAAATGGTGCAATGACAGTTCTTGCTATTGCAGATAAAGGGAATCTGTTAAACGCGCCTGATATGTACATGGAGAAAATTGCAGTAGGACCAGAAGCGGCTGGTAAGGTAGATATTAACGCTTCTGTTACGTATAATTTATTACAAGTAGCGAAAGCTAAAAATAAAGATATTTCGGACGTAGTAGCTACACTTTTAGATCGACCACGTCACCAAGCAATTGTTGATGAAATCCGAGAAGCTGGAGCACGTATTAAATTTATTCAAGACGGTGACGTTGGAGCAGCTATCAATACTGCTTTTGATGAAACTGGCATTGATATTATGTTTGGTACAGGTGGTGCACCAGAGGGTGTTATCTCAGCTGTTGCTTTAAAATGTCTAGGTGGAGACTTCCAAGCGAAGCTAGTGCCAGAAGATGCTGAACAGTTAGAACGCTGTGAAAAAATGGGTGTAGACGTAGAAAAAGTTCTTTATTTAGATGACCTAGTTAAAGGTGACGATGCTATTTTTGCAGCGACTGCTGTAACAGATTGTGAGCTATTAAAAGGTGTTCAGTATAAAGGAGCCTACGCATTAACTCATTCAGTAGTTATGCGAGCTAAATCTGGAACTGTACGATTTGTAGAAGGTCGTCATGCTCTTGATAAAAAACCTAGCTATAAATAAAATTTTCTTCTAAAATATACCTAGTGCATCTTTTTTGCACTAGGTACCTTCTTCTAAATTTTCAACCATCCCATAGTTTTATAAGGCCATGTTATGCTTCAATGCTTTGCCTAGTTAATTGAAGTATCTATCGCCCTGCTTAATTTCTAACGAACAACTGAAAATGCTGACAGGTACGAAAAGATTAACTTTATCTTCATGTAGCAAAATGCTATTGTATTGAAAGTAAAGTGTAACAATTATGCCAAGGTGATATAGGCCTATCGCAAAAAACTTCTATGAAAACCCCAAAAATGAAAATTATATTTTGAAAAAGACTGGAGTTGTGCACATGTCTGCATTGACAATCGCTCAATTAGAAAACATGACGTTAAAGGAGCTTTATGCCCTAGCACGCCAATATAAAATTTCATATTATAGCAAGCTAACGAAAAAAGAATTAATATTTGCTATTTTGAAAACTCGTTCGGAGCAAGAAGGCTATTTCTTTATGGAAGGTGTACTAGAAATTGTTTCGCAAGAAGGCTTTGGCTTCCTTCGACCAATTAACTACTCTCCAAGTAAAGAGGATATTTATATTTCTGCTTCTCAGATTCGTCGTTTTGACCTACGAAATGGGGACAAGGTATCTGGTAAAGTACGTCCACCTAAAGAAAATGAACGCTATTACGGACTACTACAAGTAGACGCTGTTAACGGTGAAGACCCAGAAGTAGCTAAAGAACGTGTGCATTTCCCTGCATTAACGCCTTTATATCCTGATCGACAAATTAAGCTTGAAACTACACAGCGCAATTTATCGACGCGTATTATGGATTTAGTGGCACCTGTAGGCTTCGGGCAGCGTGGATTGATCGTTGCACCACCAAAAGCAGGGAAAACGTCATTATTAAAAGAAATCGCGAATGCGATAACAACTAATTACCCAGATGCAGAGTTAATTGTATTACTAATTGACGAACGCCCTGAGGAAGTAACTGATATTGAACGTTCAGTGAATGCTGATGTAGTGAGCTCGACTTTCGATGAGGTTCCAGAAAATCATGTGAAAGTTGCAGAAATTGTGTTAGAACGTGCACGCCGCTTAGTTGAGCATAAGCGTGATGTTATTATTTTAATGGATTCTATTACACGTTTAGCACGAGCGTATAACTTAGTTATTCCTCCGAGCGGTCGTACGCTTTCAGGTGGTATTGACCCTGCGGCGTTCCATCGACCAAAACGATTCTTCGGTTCGGCACGTAATATTGAAGAAGGCGGTAGTTTAACAATTTTAGCGACTGCTTTAGTAGATACAGGATCTCGTATGGATGAGGTCATTTATGAAGAATTTAAAGGAACAGGTAACCTAGAGCTGCATCTTGATCGCCAATTAGCAGAGCGTCGTATTTTCCCTGCGCTGGATATCCGCCGTTCAGGTACACGTAAGGAAGAGCTTCTACTTGAGCCTGAGCAACTTGAAAAGCTATGGGCAATTCGTAAAACATTCTCGGACGCACCTGATTTCGCGGAGCGCTTCATGAAAAAATTACGTACAACAAAATCAAATGAAGAATTCTTTGATAAGCTAAATGAAGATATGAAAAAAGCTACTAAAGGCAAAGGCCTACTATAACCATGAATCACCATTGACTAGCAATAGTCGATGGTGATTTTTTTATTTAATCAAAAATAATTGAAATTGATAATCATTATCAATATAATGGTTCCATATAATTCTATTTTTAAAAGGAGACGGAAATGAATTATGACGCTTATATGCTTCTATGGCAAAATGCAAATATCCAGTTAAAGCAAATTGACTATGTTAGTAATACCGATGTTCGAATGACAAAGGTTTTAAAAAATAGCGCATTCCTTATCATCACAGCAGGAGATGCAGAAATTGTCATTGATGAGCAACCTTATCATGTACAGCACTTTAGTATTTTCCATATTGGAAAGTCCAAATCCTTTCATATTACGGCACCAAAAAGCATTAGCTACTTCCTTATCTCCTATAAAGGGGATGTAATTTACAAAGATGCTTTTATGCAACATTTACAGATACAATATCAGCCATTCCAAACAACTTTCTCTTGTATACCTGCAAATCCAGTAGCCTTACATACAATTTTGCAAGATATGTACAGCAAATGGCAGTCGGGCTCTATTCAAGAGCATTTATCAGTGAAAGCATCCTTTTATGAGTTCGTCTACCGTGTTTTTCGAGAACTGGCTGAGGGGCAGGGGGAACCGCACGACATTGATAGGGCAGAAGCAGCACGTCTGTATATAGAGAAAAACCTACATGAATCTTTATCCATACAGGCACTTGCTGATTTACTAAACATTAGTGCACGTCATTTATTACGTATTTTTAAGGCTCGTTATGAAGTAGGTCCACAAATTTATTTACAGCAACTAAGAATAGAAAAGGCGAAGCATTACTTGGTAGAAAATCAATACGGCATAAAAGAAATAGCTATTTCGCTTGGATTTGAAGATGAATATTATTTTAGTCGGGTTTTTAAAAAGGCAACAAACATGGCACCAAGTAATTTTAGGCTGAAATATACATCAAACTTGTCCGAAATCGCCATTACAAATGAGAATCATTTTCAATACAATAAGAATCAGCTCGCGCAAGCAAAACAATATGAAAATGAGGAAAATAACATAATGATGAAAAAAATAAGTAGGCATGTAAAGATACCATTTTTGCTAAGTTTATTCGTTTTACTTGCAGCATGTGGAGAAGATACAAAACAATCTGTTGAACATAAAGAAAATGAGCCTAAGTCAGAAGAAGTAAAGACTAGAACTGTGACAGATGATAGTGGACGACAAGTAGAAATTCCAGTTAAAGCAGAACGGGTAGTGACAGACTGGTATCTTGGACAAATTCTAGCGTTGGATGTTATTCCAGTAGGAGCAGTGACAGCTAACTTAGACTTTGCAGCATTTTTAAAATCTTATTACAAGGAAGGTGATATTTCCAATATTGGTACAGATGGGAGTGCATCATTAGAAAAGATCTTAGAATTAAAGCCAGATTTAATCATTACATGGAATAAAGAAGATGTAGAAAAATATGAAAAGATTGCTCCAACTATTGTATTTTCGGAAACAGCGCATAAATCGGCTACCGAGGAAGTTAAAGCGATGGGAGAATATTTAGGTCGTAAGGACGAAGCTAACGCATTTGTTCAAGATTTTGAGAAACGTATAGCGCAAGCACAGGAAAAAATAAATAATGTTATCCCAGAAGGAGCTACTTTTACTATTTATGACGTATTCGAAAAAAATGCAACGGTTGTAGGGAATTCAAGTGTGTCAGGTGGTAGAGCACGTTATCAAATGCTTAATATGAAGCCTCAGGAAAAGGTACAGGAGCTTTTCGATACAAAAGAATCTACAGGTGGGCGTTATGAAATTTCCTATGAAGTGGTAGGAGACTATGTTGGGGATTATGTTTTTGTTATTAATTTCTTTAATAAAGAGAAGAAATTCCCTTCCACTTGGAAAAATCTAGATGTTGTCAAAAATAATAAAACAATAGAATTAGAACCAGAATATTATTTTGCTTCTGATCCACTCTCTGGATTACATCAAGCCGAAGATATGGCTGAAAAAATAGTAGAGTTTTCAAAGGCTCAACAAAAGTAATGAAGATCAGGTGTGTTGATTAGAAAAAATAGATTTAATATTGAGCAATAATAAAAGGATTTTTTTGTTGCTATTTTGCTAATATATTCCCGTTTTTAACTGATTGTAGCGTAGGGCTACTCGATTCCCACGGGAAAGCGAGACAGACGAGACCCTGCACGAAGCGTAGCGGAGGAAGCGGCTCAGCGCTCGCCCGCAGGAAGCCTTGCTCTGCGCGAAAGCGAAGCGTCAGCAACGAATGTTTTATCTGTGCGAAAGCGAAGCGTCAGCAACAAATGTTTTATCTGTGCGAAAGCGAAGCGTCAGCAACAAAGTGAGTAGCCTGTAGCGGAAATCAGCGTTTTCGAATTAATTTGAATGAAAAAAACGGTTAATCACCACATCTGAATGAAGATGGCAAAGAAATGTGAGCTACCTGTGTATGATGGGGTAGCTTATTTATAGAATACTATGAATGATATTGATAATAGGAGGCTTCCTCAATGTTATTACAGCGTTTTTTTTCATATTACAAGCCCTATAAAGGATTATTTATTTTGGATTTTTCCTGTGCCATACTAGTAGCCCTTATCGAATTAGCATTTCCAATCGTTTTAAATAAGGTGATTGATGATATTCTACCAGACGGTGAACTAAAGTGGATTATTATGGCTAGTTTATTATTATTTGTTTTATATATTTTTAATTCTATTTTACATTTTATCGTTTCGTATTGGGGACATATGTTAGGAATCAATATTGAGACGGATATGAGAAGGGAAGCGTTTAGTCACGTTCAAAAGCTCTCGTTCCGTTATTTCGATAACAATAAAACAGGGCACCTAGTTTCAAGATTGACGAATGATTTAATGGACATTGGTGAACTTGCACATCATGGACCAGAGGATATGTTTATTGCTGCAATGACGATTGTAGGTACATTCGGAGTTATGTTTTACATTGATCCAACCTTTACAATACTAATTTTCCTACTGGTTCCAATCATTTTAATTTTAACGATTATTTTTGGGAAGTTAATGTCCAAAGCATTCCGTCAAATGTTTGGGGATATTGCAGATTTTAATGCACGTGTTGAAAACAATGTAAGTGGTATTCGTGTTGTACAAGCCTTTACGAATGAAGAGCATGAGATTAAACGATTTAAAGCAAACAATGAAAGATTTCGAATGACAAAACTTTTTTCTTATAAAGTAATGGCTTGGAATGAAGCAATCTCAGGCATTCTCACAAAAATTTTGTCATTATTCACGCTATTTGTAGGTGCATATTTCGTTTTAGAAGGCCATTTAACAAATGGTGAATTCATTGCATTTATTTTATTATCAGGTATTCTCTTAAACCCAATCAATAAAATTAATATGTTTATTGAAAGTTATCCGAAAGGAATGGCAGGGTTTAGAAGATACATTGAATTTCTAGAAACGGCACCTGAAATTGCTGATCGTCCAGAGGCAAAAGCTATTGATGAAATTGGAGGAGAAATTACATTTACTAATGTATCGTTTGGTTACTCTGAAAATAATCATACCTTACACCATATTAATTTAAAGGTACATCCTGGTGAAACAGTCGCGCTTGTAGGTCCATCTGGTGCAGGGAAATCTACCATCTGCAGTTTATTACCACGATTTTATGAAGTAAATGAAGGTTCAATAAAAATTGATGGCATCGATATACGAGATTTTAAGCTGCAATCTTTACGTTCACATATAGGAATTGTTCAACAGGATGTCTTTTTGTTTGATGGCACAATTCGAGAAAATATTGCTTATGGTAATTTAAACGCGAGTGAGGAAGATATTTGGTTTGCTGCACAGAGAGCGCAGCTTACAGATGTCATTAAAGCGCTACCTGATGGCATGGATACATTAATTGGTGAACGTGGCGTGAAATTATCAGGCGGACAGAAGCAAAGATTATCGATTGCACGTATATTCTTGAAAAATCCTAAAGTATTGATTTTGGATGAAGCAACATCTGCTTTGGATACAGAAACCGAGCAGGCAATTCAACAAGCTTTAAACGAGCTCGCAATAGGCCGTACAACATTAGTGATTGCACACCGTTTAGCAACGATAAAGGATGCTGATCGAATTGTCGTTGTATCGAAAAAAGGAATTATAGAAGAAGGCACTCATGAGCAATTAATGGATAGAAAAAATGCTTATTATGGTTTGTATACAGCGCAATTTGGCTTACAAATCTAAGCTAGTAATTTGTCATTTTATCGTCACTTAGCGCAATGACGCCAAGGCGAATTGATAAAAGGAAGGAAGGTTTATATGTCAGTTCTTGAAATAGATCGTGTAGCTATTGGTTATTCCTCGACGCTCATTGTTCATGATTTAAGTGTGGAAATTCCAAAAGGACAAATCTCAACGATTATTGGTCCAAACGGCTGTGGCAAATCTACCTTATTAAAGGCAGTTGCACGTGTACTACGGACCCAAGATGGAGCAGTTTACTTAGATGGAAAAGCAATTCATCAATTAAAGACAAAAGAAGTAGCAAAAAGAATGGCAATTTTGCCTCAAACAGCAACAGCTCCAGGGGGATTAACAGTTTTTGAACTAGTATCCTATGGCCGTTTTCCTCATCAAGCAGGGTTTGGTACATTGCACAAGGAAGATTATGAATATATTCATTGGGCTATCGATGTTACAGGTCTTAGAGAGTTTAGTGATCGTCCGATAGAGGCACTATCCGGTGGGCAACGTCAACGAGTATGGATTGCCATGGCATTAGCTCAAGGAACAGATATTTTAGTACTTGATGAACCTACTACGTATTTAGATTTAGCACATCAGCTCGATATTTTATTACTGTTACAAAAGCTAAATAAAGAGGAAAGACGAACGATTGTGATGGTATTACACGATTTGAACCATGCTTCTCGTTTTTCAAACTTTATGATTGCTATGAGAGATGGACATTTAATTGTGAATGGTCAGCCAAATGAAGTGATGACAAAGGAAAATTTACAAAAGGTGTTCAATATTGATGCAGAAATGGCTGTCTGCCCATATAGTAAAAATCCTATCTGCTTATCTTACCAACTGCACGACATGAAAGAATAGCGTTAAGTAGGAAATTGAATTGTAAGGATTAAGGAGGAAGTGTATGACTACGTCGACAGGAGTAGGAGGGCTCAGAGATTTAGATGAACTACAACAGCGATCTCATCCAGTCCGTGGTGTAGTAGCTTTAATTGTTGGGGTGATAGGGTTAATATTTGCAATCGGTTTGTCTATTTCATTTGGTGCCGCAGATATTTCATTGAGTACTGTATGGACAGCTATTACTCATTTTTCACCGGATGTAACAACGCATCAAATTATACATGATATTCGATTACCACGAGTGTTAGGCGCAGGATTAGTAGGTGGATGCTTTGCGGTCGCAGGTGCGATTATGCAAGGCATGACACGCAATCCATTGGCTGACTCTGGATTATTAGGGTTAAATTCTGGGGCTGCGTTTATGCTAGCAATCTGCTTTGCTTTTTTCCCTAATTTATCGTACATGTATATAGTTTTATGGTCATTTATTGGAGCGGGCTTAGGTGTTGCGATTGTTTATGGCGTAGGTTCGCTATCAAAAGGTGGCCTAACGCCGATGCGATTAGTGTTGGCAGGTGCTGCCGTAAGTGCTCTATTAGGTGCGCTAGGAGAAGGCGTTGCTCTTTATTATCGTATTGGACAAGACTTAGCCTTCTGGTATGCAGGAGGTGTTTCAGGTACAAAGTGGTATCATCTTCAAATATTATCGCCATGGATACTGGCGTCAATGATTGGTGCTCTAATTTTATCACGTTCCATTACATTACTAAGTTTAGGTGAAGAAATTGCCGTAGGACTTGGACAACGTACTACCGTAGTAAAAATATGGGGAATGGTAATTGTTTTAGTGTTGGCAGGAGCAGCAGTATCAGTCGTTGGAGCAGTCGGGTTTGTTGGCTTAATAGTTCCGCATTTTATGAGATACATAGTTGGACACGATTATCGTTGGATTATTTCATGTTCATTAATTTATGGAGCATTACTTGTTGTGTTGGCTGATCTTGTTGCAAGGATGATCAATCCACCATACGAAACACCAATTGGAGCGCTAATTGCGTTTATCGGAGTTCCATTCTTCCTATATATAGCCCGTAAAGGAGGAAAAGAACTATGAGTAATAGTTTTTTAACAGTAACTCAACAAAAAGCTAAAAAGAAAAACTTCTTAATTCTAGGTACACTAGCTTTACTAATAGTCATCACATTTGTCATTAGTATGAATACAGGGGTTATAAAGCTAACACCAATGGAGGTTATTCGAACACTTTTTGGTCAGGGCGATGCCCAACAGCAACTTATTTTGTTTGAATTTAGGCTGCCTCGTATCGTTATTGCAGTTTTAGTGGGGATGGGCTTAGCAGTTTCAGGGGCTATTTTACAAGGTATTTCTAAAAATGCTCTAGCTGACCCAGGCATTTTGGGTATAAATGCAGGAGCTGGACTTGCAGTTATGCTTTATATTTCATTTTTTCCATCTACTAAAGCAGCACCTGTATTTTTACTGCCGGTGTTAGCATTTGTAGGATCAGGGATGACAGCTGTTTTAATTTATATACTTTCTTATCGACGTCATGAAGGAATTACCCCAATGCGCTTAATATTAACAGGTATTGCAGTAGCTGCGGGTATTAGCTCAGCGATGATTGTGCTGACGCTGCGTTTAACTCCTGAAAATTATCAATTCGTTGCAACGTGGCTAGCGGGGAGTATTTGGGGATCAAATTGGAGATTCGTATTATCTTTATTGCCATGGTTACTAATTTTACTACCGTTTGTGTATTCAAAATCCCGCGTTTTGAACGTGATAAATTTAGGAGAAATAACAGCAGTCGGTTTGGGAGCTTCAATTGAAAGGGAGCGTCGCTGGCTTCTTGCAGCATCTGTAGGATTAGCTGGGGCAAGTGTGTCAGTAAGTGGGGGGATTGGATTTGTTGGATTAATTGCTCCACATTTGGCACGTCAGCTCGTTGGGGCTAAACATCAGTTTTTACTGCCTGCTGCCGCACTCTTAGGTGGATTATTAGTTTTAATGGCTGATACAATCGGTCGCTTAATCTTAGAGCCATCAGAAATTCCATCCGGGATTGTAGTAGCAGTTTTAGGAGCACCCTATTTCTTATATTTATTAGCGCATTTAAAGGAATAAAAGGGAGTATTTCAATTTCGGAGGAGTGGAATGATGAAAAAACGAACTATATTTTTAATTATAGTAGCACTTATGCTTGTGGGATGTAGTAGCAATGACGAGACATCGGTGAACGGTGATCCTAAAGCAGAGACAGAAGCAACGACGAAAAAGATATCCACTATTAATGGAGAAATTGAAATTCCTACAAAAGTTGAGCGACTTGTAGTGGATGCATATTTGCCAACTTCATTACTATTAGGGATAAAGCCAGTAGGTGCGACACAACGGGATTTAGATAATGTCCACATTCAAGACCAAATTGATGATATAGAAAATACAGGGGAAAGTGCAGTTGAATCTATTTTAGCTTTGAAGCCAGATTTAATTATTACAGCTGAAGCGGATGCAGAATCGTATGAAAAGCTATCCAAAATAGCACCGACTGTTGTATTGCCCTATGAAACCTACCGTAGTGTGGAAGAAGAAGTAAAAGGGCTCGCTGAAATTTTAGGAAAACAAGCTGAAGGAGAAGCTTGGCTGAAAATGTTTGCAGAGAAAGTCTCAGAAAATCGTGAAAAGTTAGCAGAAGTTTTAGATCCAAATGAAACGTATTCAATTTTTGGGGCATACAGCAAAGACTTTTATTTATACGGTGATGGTATTTATCGTGGTGGGCAAGCAATTTATAAGCAATTGCAACTAAAAGCACCCGAAAGTACTCAAAAGGAATTAATTGAAACTGGGGAAACGTACAAGCAAGTCTCTTATGAAGTATTACCTGAATATGCGGGAGATTATATTTTCTTAGATGAATCGAATGGTGCCGAGTTAAACAGAGAAGATTCTTTGTGGAAGTCAATGGATGCAGTGAAAAATAACAATGTATTTTATTTAGATGCAGAAAGATTTTGGGCGTTTGACCCGATTGCTGTACTTGCCCAAGTAGAAGAAGTGACAAATATGCTGTTAGAAAAGAAAAAGAGTGAAAAATAAAAGATGAAATGAGGAATGCCGAATATGACGATAGAAATGTATGATGTAACGATTGTTGGTGGGGGACCCGCAGGCCTTTATACATCTTTTTATAGTGGGATGCGCGACTTAAAGACAAAAATTATAGAATATAGCTCTCAGCTTGGTGGTCGAATGTTAATTTATCCTGAAAAGATGATCTGGGATGTTGGTGCTGTAACACCAATATTAGGTGGACAGCTAATCGAACAACTAGTTGAACAGGCAAAAACATTTGATCCAACGATAGTATTAAATCAAAAAGTTGAAAAATTAGAAAAGCAGAGTGATGGTACATTTATGTTAACGTCCTCAACAGGCGAGAAACACTATTCGAAAACGGTCATTTTAGCAGTTGGATATGGTGTACTTTCTATGCAAAAGCTCGATATAGCTGGAGTAGATCGCTATGAGGTGACAAATTTATATTACACAGTACAGGAATTAGAAATTTTCCGTAATAAGCATGTTTTAATTTCTGGTGGTGGTAATTCTGCTGTGGATTGGGCAAATGAGCTAGAGCCAATTGCTGCTAGTGTAACAATTGTTCATCGACGTGATGAATTTGGTGGTCATGAAAAAAATGTTATAAAAATGCGCGAATCCTCTATATCTATAAAAACACCTTACGAAGTGGTGCAATTGCATGGTGATGGTGATTTAATACAGTCCGTGTCAATTGCCAATAAAGAAACAGACGAAGTCGAACAATTAGAAGTGGACGCAGTCATCGTTAATCATGGCTTAAAATGTGATTATGGCGCACTTGAAGAGTGGGGTTTAAATATTCAAGACGGAGTAGCTATTGTCAACGAAAAGCGTGAAACAAATATAGAAGGGGTTTATGGTGCAGGAGATTTTGTAGATCATCCTTCTAAGGTAAGATTAATAGCGGGTGCATTTACGGATGGTATTTTAGCGTTGAATAGTGCAAAGCTTTATTTAGAGCCAGATGCACCAAAAGTGGCGTACGTGTCTTCCCACAATATTCGATTCAAAGAACGAAATAAAAAAATAGGATTAGTGGATAATGACTATCGTGAAGTACGAGGTTAACTATAAAAAATCACCATCGACTAGCAATAATTGATGGTGATTTTTTTACGATAACGTGAATTAAACTGAAGTTATTCCGGTAAAAGCCAAGATTGTTCCGATAAAATGAGATTTTATTCCGATAAATCTCCAAAGTATTCATCCAAGGTTGAATAAATTAGTAAACAAATCTATTATTTTGCAATTTTTCGTTGTATAGTTTTGTTATAATATATAGGTAATGGGTATTATTAGTGGAATTTTGCACAAATTGCGGGGAGCAAAATAGTGAGGAAGTATTGTTTTGTACATACTGTAGTAAAGTTGCAATCGAGCTATAAAGAAGGTTCCACTAGTTATGAACATAAAAAAGAAATATGTCTTTTCGTCTTACAAACGAAAAAGACAAAATGTTAATGAGGTGTACATATGAAAAACTGTTTAGCATGTGGTCATGCGCAGGATGACGGAAGATTTTGTGGGAAATGTGGAGCTCCGATTGAAAATGCTGCACAAGAACGAGCAGCAACAACGCATAGCATGAGTGATGAACAACCACACTCACAATATACGCAGACTGCTCAGAATACTACGCAAAGTAATGAGCAAATTGAATTAATTAAAAAGCAATCTAAATTATACGTTAATTATTTTGTAGAACAATTAAAAATGCCATCCGCAAATTTTAATGTAGAAGCTACTTGGAAAAATAGTATTATTAGTATGATTATCTATGTTGTATTAACAGCAATATCAGTATTCACATTAATAAAACAATTCTTTTCAGGAGGATTTGGTTTCTTTGAAAGCATTGCTCCATCCTTCATTCAAGTATTTTTTTACATGTCGTTATTCATTTCTTTACTAATAGTAATAAGTATCTTTGCTATATTTTTAACGGCAAAACTATTTTCTGAAAGTCTAAGTTTTACAAATGTTATTAGTAAAATAGGAAATTATTATACACTACCTATAGCTATTATGGTTTTAAGTATTTTATTAGGATTGTTGAAATCATTCTCGTATTCAACAACGATGATATACATTGGATTTGCGTTAGCTATTGGTATTATCCCTATGTTTGTCATGATTAAGTTGTTAAGTAATAAATCTAAAAACATTGATAGTTTTTATGGTTTTATTTTCTATTTAGTAGTAACAGTTATTTTATCTTCGATTGTTTTCTCATTTATGATAGACTCTGCAGTCGGAGAAGTGTTTAAATTTTTTAAATAACTAATCATTGATACATTCAAAACTATTGTCAAATGTATATTTCATATGGTAATATTGCAAAGTATGTAACGTGTACATATGTAGCCGACATATTCGGGCTATGTAAGGTACAGTTCGATAATACTCTGTTCCAGATGGTTCAGGGCGAGAGGAGAAAACGAATATGAAACAAGGAATTCATCCAGATTACAAAGAAGCAACAGTAACTTGCTCTTGTGGTAATACTTTCAAAACTGGTTCAGTAAAAGAAAACATCGTTGTCGAGTTCTGCAACGACTGTCACCCATTCTATACTGGCCGTCAAAAATTCGCGTCTGCTGATGGTCGCGTGGATCGTTTCAACAAAAAATACGGTCTTAAAAACTAATGTTAGTTTAATACCTGCCAAGCATGTGCTTGGCAGGTATTTTTTTCAGTATAATCAATTATGCCTCGGCATAATTGCGTCAGGAATCGGCTTTGTACTTGCACAAAGAACGCCTTTAATCCGCATTCACCTCGCCCCGACAGAGGTGGGAAACAACTACTGAAAGAAGTTAAAGAAATACGTTGATGCGAGTCTTTTCAGTATCCAGCTCGACATGAAGAAAGGGAGAAGACAAAATGGCACAGCTATATTTTAAACACGGTGCAATGAACAGTGGTAAATCCATAGAAATTTTAAAAGTTGCGCATAACTATGAAGAACAACAAAAACCTGTAATGATGTTTACACCAGGCATAGATACGCGAGATGAAGTAGGCTTTATCTCAAGTCGAGTAGGCTTACGTCAACAAGCCATTCCTGTTAATGATGATACAAATATTTTTGAGCTAGTAAAAAACAATGCTGTAAAACCATACTGTGTACTTGTTGATGAAGTACAATTTCTAAAAAAAGAACATGTTTTGCAGTTAGCATATATCGTAGATGAGTTAGATATTCCAGTTATGGGCTTCGGTCTAAAAAACGATTTCCAAAATGAGCTTTTTGAAGGCAGTCAGTATATGCTTACATATGCAGATAAAATTGAGGAAATGAAAACGATTTGCTGGTTCTGTCATAAAAAAGCGACAATGAATTTACGTGTTGATGAAAGTCGAAAGCCTGTTTATACAGGTGATCAAATTCAAATTGGCGGGAATGATTCATACTATCCGGTGTGTCGTAAATGTCACGCGAATCCGCCGCTATAAGGCAAAATGCTCCAGTTGATAGAACGAAGAAAAAGTAGCATACATGCGAAGATTTCCTTATACTAAGTAGTGGAAATAATAAATGTTTATAAAAAATTCTTCCGCGTTTAGCGTAATATTAATGTAAGTTTCTCTTTTTCAGTAAGAGCAAACTTCATAAAAAAGGTTCATCACCAAAAGTTATGGATGACTTTTGTTAAAACGTCCACTATGTAAATAAGTTGATTGGAGTGGAGACTGGGCGACTCCTCGGGGATTAGCAATATAGAGGAACGAAGGCTAAAAACATCACGTCCTGTGATAACGCCTTCGTGACCAACATCCTGTTGCCCCGACGCCCCCAGGAAGCTCTGCTCTGCGCGAAAGCGAAGCGTCAGCGGCAAAGTGCCCAGACGGAACGGAAATCAACCACACGTTTTGGTGATGATCCATAAAAAATTTAATAGAGGTGAAATCCATGTTCGATCGATTACAAGCAGTAGAGGATCGTTACGAAAGGTTAACAGAGCTTTTAAGTGATCCCGATATTGTAAATGATAGTAAAAAATTACGTGAATATTCTAAAGAACAATCAGATATCCAGGAAACTGTAGATGCATATCGTGAATATAAAAGTGTAAAAGAGCAATTAGCTGATACTCGTGAGATGCTAGATAATGAAAAAGATCCTGATATGCATGAAATGGTGAAAGAAGAATTCAACCTTCTAAAAGAACAGCAAGAAGAGTTAGAAGACCGTTTACGTATTCTATTAATTCCAAAAGATCCTAATGATAATAAAAACGTTATTATGGAGATTCGTGGGGCAGCTGGTGGAGACGAAGCGAATATTTTCGCGGGCGATTTATTCCGTATGTATTCTCGTTATGCAGAGACACAAGGCTGGAAAATTGACATAATGGAAGCGACGCCAAACCCAATGGGCGGCTATAAAGAAGTTATATTTATGATTAACGGTCAAGGTGCATATTCAAAATTCAAATTTGAAAATGGCGCACACCGTGTACAACGTGTACCAGCAACAGAATCTCAAGGGCGTATCCATACATCGACAGCGACAGTAGCTTGCTTACCTGAAGTTGAAGAAGTAGATGTGGATATCCATGAGAAAGATATCCGAGTAGATACATTTGCATCTTCTGGTGCCGGTGGTCAATCGGTAAATACAACGATGTCAGCTGTGCGTATGACCCACTTACCAACAGGTGTTGTTGTATCGATGCAGGACGAACGATCACAAATTAAAAACCGTGAAAAGGCAATGAAAATTCTGCGTGCTCGTGTTGCTGATATGTATTTGCAAGAAGCACAAAAGGAAATCGATGCTACACGTAAATCAGCTGTAGGTTCAGGCGATCGCTCTGAGCGTATTCGCACATACAATTATCCACAAAACCGAGTTACAGACCACCGTATTGGTTTAACGATTCAAAAACTAGATCAAATCGTCGAAGGTAGACTAGACGAAATCATTGATACGCTCATTTTAGAAGAGCAAGCATCGAAGTTAGAGCGATTAAATGATGACCTATAATAATGTAATGGAGGCCCTTCAATGGGCTTCTTCTTTTTTAGTGGATAATGGTCGTGAGGAAACAGCGGCACGTATTGTCATGCAGCATATACTTGGCACTAGCTATTCAGAAGTAATGTTACACCTTCAAGACGCATTAACAGCTGAACAACAAGAGAAATTTAAAGAACTTATCGAAGAGCATGCGAGTGGACGACCTGTACAGTATTGCATCGGTAGTGAAGAATTTTATGGCCGTTCATTTATTGTCGATGAGTCAGTACTTATTCCTAGACCGGAGACGGAGGAATTAGTACTTGGAACGATTAATCGTATGAACAAAATATTTGAAAACCAAAGCTTGAAGCTTGCGGATATCGGTACCGGTAGTGGTGCAATTGCTCTTTCTATGAAGTTAGAATGTCCAGAGCTAACAGTCGTAGCCACTGATTTATCTGAGGCTGCTTTATCTACGGCGCAAAAAAATGCACAAAGATTGGCGGCGGATATTGATTTTCGACTAGGGGATTTAACGAAACCTCTGTCAGGTGAGAAATTTGATATCGTTTTATCGAACCCGCCGTATATTGCTTTTGATGAAGCAAAAGAGATGTCAAATACTGTGCTAGAGCATGAACCACATAGTGCTCTTTTTGCAGAAGAAGACGGACTCATTTTATATAGAAAATTGGCTGAACAGCTTCCACCCCTTATGAATAAACCAGCCCTCATTGGTCTTGAAATCGGATATACACAAGGGGAGCAGGTCACTCAATTCTTTAAAAATAGTTTTCCGCAGGCTACAGTTTCGATAGAAAAAGATATAAACGGTAAGCCCCGAATGATTTTTTGTGAAATTCATGTATAAAGTATCTACTTCTTGCCCACAATGTGGAGCAAGGAGGGATTTTTATGTTAAACGAATACAAGATTATTAGATTACCAAAACAAAATATCTTTTTAGCTTTTGCAAGATTAGTAGTCATTGCGATTTCTTTACAATTATGTATTTTATATATTCCATCATTAGTAGGTTTTGCGAAAGAAGCTAGCAATCAAGAGCAAGAAAATGATTTTCGTATACGCGTGATTGCAAATAGCAATACGACACAAGATCAGCTTGAAAAGGAACAGCTTGTCCAAAATTTAAAGCCGTATTTTAAGCAAGTAGTTGCAAGTGCTGGAGCTAAAACTGTGGATAACGAGCAAATGCTTTCATTGAAACAGGAAATTGAAGCGGAAATCAAAAAGAATTATCCACAGCTTCATACACAGGTTGTAATTGGGGATAACTTATTTCCACCGAAGAGACATAACGCAGTACTTTATCCACAAAATTTATATCAATCGATTGTTGTGAAAATCGGTGATGCACGTGGTGATAACTGGTGGTGTAGCATATTCCCCTCAATTTGTGAGCCCGATAAAGATGAACAGAAAGAAGAAATAAAAGAAGAAAAGGAACCAGTTACATTTTTTATATGGGAATGGATAAAAGGTTTTTTTGAATGAATTGTTTACAAATTCAGATAACTTATGCACAATTTTTAATAAGTTATAAACATTATGTGGATAATTCAGTAAAAACGAATAATTGAAGGAAGGTTTTAATTATGGAAACCGTTTGCAAAATTGTGGATAGAAATGTGAATAGTCAGACAAATTATGCACAGGCTGTGGATATCTTAAATGCAGGTGAGGTCGTAGCATTTCCAACAGAAACGGTTTATGGGCTTGGAGCTATTGCAACAATTGATACAGCAGTCAAAAAGATATTTGAAGCAAAAGGTCGTCCTTCAGACAATCCGCTAATTGTTCACATTGGCACGAAAGAGGAAGTTGAACTCTATATCGAGCATATTTCAGAAGTAGCAAAAAAATGCATGGATTTATTTTGGCCAGGTCCACTGACACTTGTCATGCCTGTAAAGCCAAATGTGTTGGCAGACAGTGTGACAGCTGGTCTTACTACTGTCGGCATCCGTATGCCAGATCATCCAGTTGCACTCGACTTACTGCAACAATTAAAAAAGCCACTTGCTGCGCCAAGTGCTAATCGTAGTGGGAAGCCGAGTCCTACAGAAGCTGTACATGTTCAAGATGATTTGGAAGGGTACATACCTTATATTTTAGATGGAGGTACTACTGGGATCGGGCTCGAATCCACAGTGTTAGACGTTACACACGAACCTCCAGTAATTTTGCGTCCAGGCGGAATTACAAAAGAAATGTTAGAGGCTAAAATCGGTCCAGTACTTCAACCTTCAAAAACAGAGCAGACATTAGAGACTACTCCGAAAGCCCCTGGTATGAAATATACACACTATGCACCTAACGCCCCTGTGCTATTAATTGATTGTGATTTGAAAAAAGTTCATGAGGCTGTACATCAATTACAAAAACAAGGACATAAAGTAGCGTTACTTGCACCAGCTAGTTTTGTTGACAGCAAGGCTGATTATTATTTCTCAGTAGGAGAAGCTGGTAGTAAAGAAGAAATGGGTGCGGCATTGTATCATGCCCTAAGAGCTTGCGATAAAACAGCGGCTACAATAATTCTAGCGACTACTACATCGACTGAAGGAGTAGGGGCTGCAATTATGAATCGACTTGAGAAAGCAGCTGGCGGGAAATGGTATACTTCGTAAATAAACTACCTAGAAAATAGTATGTTAGAGGTAACTCTGGCATACTATTTTTTTGTATCAATCAGTGGGGGTATCTACTTAGACTTTTGTACTTGAGCTGTAGTTGTGCAAGTATAGCGAGTTTTTACCATAGTGGAAGCTGATTGTTTTTTTGATAGAGTGACTTTTAGCACCATATTGTAAGGAAATTGTATTATGATATTACTGTATTTTCGAGCATAAAATGATAAAATATTAGAGAGCGAAGGAGTGCTTTCTTGCAGGGAATTCTTGCGGGTATAATAACGTCTGTAGATGTGATTGGCTTATATGTATTACTGCCAAATGTTAAGTATCGATTTTTTTTATCAGTATGGACAGCTGCGTTGCATATGCTTTTCCCGCTATTAGGCTTCGAATTAGGAAGCTATTTAATGCGTTTCCTCTTAGAATGGGGACAATGGATATCAAGTATTTTATTATTTTGTATGGGCATACATTTGCTATTATTTTCGAGGAAAGATGAAAAAGTTACAATTTCACCAATACTTTTAGCCGTGACTGCAAGCCTAGATACCTTTTCAGTAAGTGTTTCATTTGGTATGCTAAACTTAGAGAAAATGGTATTTATTATAAGTGCGGGTGTCAGTGCACTTATTTGCTCTTATGGGTCATTAGTCATTGCGCGTAAAAGTCAGACGTTACTTGGCAATAAATTTCAAATCATAACAGGAATTTTTTTCATTATTATGGGTTTCCTAGCTATCCGGCAATAGAAAAATCAGTGGAGGGTGATAAGTGTGAAAATACTATTTGTTTGCACCGGGAATACTTGTCGCAGTCCTATGGCAGAGGTTATTTTAAAACATAAACAATTGGACAATGTAGAAGTTCGTTCGGCGGGCATTTATGCGATGCCAAATGCAGAAATGTCTGCACATGCACAACAAGTATTATATGAAGCAAATATGACGCATCAGCATTTAGCAACGCAATTATCAATAACTGAAATGGAGTGGGCTGATCTAATTTTAACAATGACAACAGCTCATAAAGATACAATTATTGCTAATTTCCCAAATGCTGAACAAAAAGTTTTTACTTTAAAAGAATATGCAAGCGAAGTTAGTGGCGGAAATGTTGTAGATCCTTACGGTGGTAGTATAGGAATTTATAAAGAAACATTTGCAGAATTAACAACATTAGTAGAACGATTAGTAAAAAAAATTGAAAAGAATTGAGGGTCGCTATGAAAAAGCAGTTTGGTTTACGATTTAAACTAGTATTATTTGTTAGTTTTCTTGCACTAATCACTTACAGTATTAGTTTTATATTTATCGAATATTTACAACCTACCTTTTTCCCAGAAATCAATCGTAAACTGTTTGAAATTTTTACTTATGTGTCAGGGATAGTATGGTCAGGCATTTTGGCTGCAATTTTCAGTGTAATCTTAATTAAACCTTTACAACAGCTCGAAAATTCAGCTTCCCGAGTAGCGGAAGGGAAAATTGGACAGGATGTAGAAATGCCGAAAACAAGTGATGAAATTCGTTCTGTCGCAGAGGCATTCCAACAAATGGTGTTAAACTTAAGAGGAATGGTGGAAAGCATAGATAGTAACTTCCAGCAAACCAATCAATCAATTATCCAACTATCTGATGAAGCAGCTATTGCAACAAAAAAAGCAGAGAATATTGCTTCTACAGTAAAGCATATTTCTTCTGGTGCAGAGACATCAGCAACGGCAGTCCAAGATACAGCCGAAGCAATTGAAGATGTACGAGCCCTAGCTACAGAAGTCAATAGTAGAGCAGAAGCATCAGCAACGCAATCCAAAGAGATTCTACATAATTTAACGACAACAACAAATGCAATCGAAACGTTAGTAAATAGTATTCAACAAATTGCAGCTGGCAATAATGAGGCATTAGAAAGCATTCATCTTCTAGAGGAAAACGCTGGTCAGGTAGAACGCATCATTAGCCTAGTTGGCGATATTGCAGCACAAACAAATTTACTAGCGTTAAATGCTTCTATTGAGGCAGCGCGTGCTGGAGAACATGGAAAAGGTTTTGCTGTTGTAGCAGAAGAAGTTCGTGGCTTAGCGGATGAAAGTGCGAAAGCAGTACAAGGCATTACAACCCTTATTCAATCAATGCAACAAAACGTTGAGGTTGTAGTCAAACAAATGAATCAGCAAGTGGCATTTGCGACAAAAGAAGCTGCTCGCGTATCAGAGACGACAACAGCCGTAGAAGGCATGTCTTCAAGCGTACACGAAATGGCAACAGCCATTGTAGAAATTTCTTCATTAATCGAACAACAAATGCACAACATCGAAACAACTGCCCATCAATCCCAAGAAGTGGCAGCCATCGCAGAAGAAACGTCAGCCAGCGCACAAGAAGTCCGCAGCGCAGCAGAAGAACAAGCATACGCCATTGAGCAAGTAGAAAAACTAGCAGAAGGCCTAAAGAAACAATCTGAAGAACTACACAAAATGATTCAACAATTCGATAGACAAGCCTAAATGCGAAGATAATAGACTGTAGATAAACTCAGATGAGGTTTGAGTTTGCTACAGTTTTTTTGTTGGGGTGAGGGGATTGTGTGTGGTGGCTTTTGGAGAGGAGAGTGATGGAATGAAGAGCGGTGTTGACGGATAGAACAGCGGGGCGAAGGGTAGAGAGTGGAGAGCGACGGAAAGAGGAGCTGGAGAGAAGGATAGTCGGTCAAGTGACGGAAAGAAGGGTAGAACTGACGGATAAAGAGAGAAGAGCGACGGAAAGAAAAGCGTGATCGAAGGATAGTCGGCCAAGCGACGGAAAGAAGAGCAGCACCGACGGATAGAACGGCGGAAGCGACGGATAAAGAGAGGAGAGCGACGGAAAGCAAAGCGTGATCGAAGGATAGTCGGCCAAGCGACGGATAGAACAGCCAAACCGACGGATAAACCGCAAAATCGTGGATAGAATCGTCAAAATCGTGGATAGAATCGTCAAAATCGTGGATAGAACCGCCAAAATGATGGATAGAAAGCCGAAAGCGCGGATAAAACCGTCAAAACGTCAGATAGAGCTTCAACCTAAAAAGAATTCGCACCCCGGCGCACCCCGCTGCACCCACATCTACTCACCGAACGTTCTACACCATCAAACACTGGTAATACATAGAAAAAATACTGATATAGTATGTCCACTGTAATTGAAAAAGGAAACAAACTTTAGAAGATAGAATATTACAACAAAATGCCGTTATCCGAATTTATCAACATGATATTCACAATATCCACAGGAAAACAACCTTGAAAGTGAATGATTTTATGAACAATTACAAGAAATGTTCGTCTTTCAGGAGAAATCAGCATAAAAATGCAAGAAAAATCATGTTATTCTTGGGAAAGAAGTGGTACACTAGTGTTGACTATAATTTCGAAAAGAGGGAACCCAGTGAGAATAGCAATTTCTTCTGATCACGGAGGCAATAACTTACGTCGTGAGATTATGCAGCTGTTAGGTGAGTTAAATATCAGCTACGAAGATTTTGGTCCACAATCTGCGGATTCAGTAGACTATCCTGATTATGCAAAACCAGTTACTGAAGGTGTTGCTAGCGGGGAATTTGATAAAGGTATTTTAATTTGTGGTACAGGCATTGGTATGTCTATTGCTGCAAATAAAATTAAGGGGATTCGTTGTGCTTTAGTACATGATTTATTTAGTGCAAAAGCAACTCGTTGCCACAACGATTCAAATGTTTTAGCAATGGGTGAGCGTGTTATTGGGCCAGGCCTTGCACGTGAAATCGCTAAAGTATGGCTTGAAACAGATTTTGAAGGTGGTCGTCATACGCGACGCGTTGAAAAAATCGCTGAACTTGAGCAATAAAAAGCAGTTAAGTTTGTTAACATTTGTCCTACGCTAGAAAGTTCTTCAAAGAGCTTTTTAGCTGTGGGATATAAATAATTTAGAAATAAGGGGCTGAGCATAGTGGTTGTACAACAAATACGAACACATTTGACTCAGTTACTCAGTGAATTTGAAGAGCAGGTAACCCTAAGACCGAATACTATTTTTGTCGTAGGCTGCTCGACATCTGAAGTGATTGGTCAGAAAATTGGCACAGCAGGCGCGCTTGAAATTGGAGAGGCGATTTTTGAGCCGTTGCAGGCATTTGCCAAGAAACATCAACTACATCTAGCGTTCCAAGGTTGTGAGCATATTAATCGTGCTATTACTATGGAAGAAACAACGGCAGAACGTTTTGGTTATGAACCGGTAACAGTTGTACCAGTTCGTACTGCGGGTGGCTCGATGTCCGCTTATGCGTTTACGCAATTTACAAATCCAGTTGTAGTGGAAGCTGTGCAAGCAAATGCAGGTATTGATATTGGTCAAACTCTTATTGGTATGCATTTAAAGGCAGTAGCTGTTCCGGTTCGTACTTCTGTGCGAATGGTAGGAGAAGCGGTTGTGACAATAGCAACAACGCGTCCGAAGCTGATTGGCGGAGAGCGTGCAGTGTATAAATAAAATTACCTTTGAAAACAGTGGTATACAAATAACGATTATACTTAGGAGGCTTTTTTAAACATGGCATACGAAAAATTAGCAGTACAAGACAAAGCAGTATTAGACGGAATTCTTGCGGAAAAAAAACGTCAACAAGCAAATATTGAGTTAATCGCATCAGAAAACTTTGTATCAGAAGCAGTAATGGAAGCACAAGGTTCTGTTCTAACAAATAAATATGCTGAAGGTTATCCAGGTAAACGCTACTATGGCGGTTGTGAACACGTAGATGTTGTGGAAGATATCGCACGTGATCGTGTGAAAGAAATTTTTGGTGCAGAATATGCAAACGTACAACCACACTCTGGTGCACAAGCAAACATGGCTGTATACCACACAATTTTAGAACCAGGAGATACAGTACTTGGGATGAACCTATCTCATGGCGGCCACTTAACACACGGATCTCCTGTAAACTTCTCAGGTATTCTATATAATTTCGTTGAATATGGCGTAACAAAAGATACTCAAGTAATCGATTATGAAGATGTACGCCAAAAAGCATTAGAGCATAAGCCAAAACTAATTGTGGCGGGTGCTTCTGCATACCCACGTGAAATCGATTTTGCTAAATTCCGTGAAATTGCTGATGAAGTAGGAGCATATTTCATGGTGGATATGGCACATATCGCAGGTCTTGTAGCTACTGGTGAGCACCAATCACCAGTGCCATACGCTGATTTTGTGACATCTACAACACATAAAACATTACGTGGCCCACGTGGTGGTTTAATCCTTGCTTCGAAAGAATGGGAGCAAAAGCTTAACAAATCTGTATTCCCAGGTATCCAAGGTGGACCATTAATGCACGTAATCGCTGCAAAAGCTGTTGCATTCGGTGAAGCGTTACAACCAGAATTCAAAGAGTATGCAAAACAACTTAAAGCGAATGCTAAAGCTTTAGCAGAAGTATTAATGGCTGAAGGCGTTGAAATTGTATCAGGCGGTACGGACAACCACTTATTACTTCTTAATGTGAAATCTCTTGGCTTAACAGGTAAAGTAGCAGAGCACGCACTTGATGAAGTAGGGATTACAACAAATAAAAATACAATTCCTTACGATACAGAATCTCCATTCGTAACTTCTGGTATCCGTATTGGTACACCAGCAGTAACATCTCGTGGCTTCAATGAGGAAGACATGAAAGAAGTTGGGGCAATTATTGCTACAGTTCTTAAAAATCCAGAGGATGAAGCAGTTAAAACTGAAGCGAAAGCTCGCGTAATAGCTTTAACGGACAAACATCCATTATACGCATAATTTAATAGAAGATAAGGCTGTGGTTAAAGTGTACTTTGCACTTTAATCACAGCTTTTTTTATTGGCACTGCTGCGAGCTACTCTCGCGGACGCCTGCGGAATGGAACTCGACAAAATGTATCGAGGATAAGTTATTTTTCTGGAATGGAAATAAAATACTTTTATTTTTGAATTTATTTACATAAACTTAGTATAAAAGGATATAGTATAGAAGAGTGAGACAGATAATGTCCTTGTGAAAAAAGGATTTTTTATAAAAGTGACAATTTATTGAATTTTTATGTACAATGTAAGAGGGAGGAGGGGCTGTATGGTTACTAAAACGATGTCCATAGAAAATGAAATATTATTAAATACAATTCGTAGGTTAGGGGATCATTCTAAAGAAAGCTACGTTATTTTTGATGCGACAAATAATCATTGCGTATTGGAATGTAATGATTCTTTTTGTACGCTGACAAATACTACACGTTCGCAAATAATAAATAGCGATTATTTTGCATTGTTGTCAAACGAAGAACAGACAACTCTTGAAAAGATTAAACAAAAAATACATAGTGGAGTTTTGGTACAAGCAAAATTGCACCATAGTTGCTTCGATAAACCTCTTTTTTGGGCAGAGGTACAAGCACTCCCATTTCAAAATAATAAAGATGAAACATTATTTGTTTTAGTACTTGTGAAGGATGTTACGTACAATCACAACGTAGAGTTTTTAATGCGCCTTGAGAATGGTATGTACGAAGCGATTGAAAAGGACAATTCCTTTGATAAAAAGATGAGCATTGTTTGCAGTAGTTTAGATGAATTTTTTATGCCGAATATATCAAGTATGGTACTTGTCAAAACGGAGGCAAATCAATTACAGATTTATAGAGGGAACGATAAAATAAAAGGTTTACCCGATTGTTGTGAAAACAATGATTTTTTTAAGAGTGTTATGCAAGGGGAGACGTCCATTCTAGTGAAAAATTTGGATGATATTGATATTCCGATAGAATACAAAAGGTTTGCCAATTTATCTAAAAAGTCATTTGGGTGGTTTATGCCAATATACAATCAACAACAGCAAGCAATTGGATTGTTTGCAATATTGTTAGAGCAACATGGTGATGAAAAGAAGTTTTTTGAATTTATGTTTCGAAAAATCGGTGCTCTTGTTGCGTTGGCATATTCGTATGCAAAAACACAAAAAAAGATATGGGATTTAGCCTATGTCGATATCACAACAGGGCTACCGAATCGACACGGTTTTTTAAATAAGGTAGAAAAAGAGTGCAGTCAAAAAGGTAACATCAAAATCTTAAAGCCAAGCGAATTCCATCATATTGTCGAGTTATATGGACGTGAAGCGGGAGACGAGCTGTTAAGGCAAATTGCCAAACGTTTAAATGAAGAGAAGTATGAGCGTAACGAATATATTGCTAGATTTACAAGCTCTAGTTTAATCATGTCCAATGCAACAGCTGATGAAGATTTCTTCTATTATGAAAGGCGCATTAAAGAGATTATTCGTCAGCCTTTTATTATAGGTGGTAAGAACATTTATATTACGCTAAAAACGGGTATTGCTTTATATAACGATGAGATCAAAATGGCTGATGCAATTCGCTTTGCAGATAATGCTGTATCCTTTGCTGCCAATAAACCGGGTACTCATACGGAAATATTTACGCAAGAAAGAAATGATGTACTTGAGCAGCAAATGACCGTGTTAAACCATTTGGCACAGGCATTAAAAAATAAAGAAATCTCAGTGAATTTGCAGCCAAAGGTTGATTTACGAACAGGTGAAATTCATAGTATTGAAGCGCTTGCTCGCTGGATTTCTCCAAAACTAGGTTTCGTGTCACCGGCAATCTTTATTCCAGTGGCAGAAGGTGCAGGAAAGGTACGCGAAATCGATGTTCAAATATTAGAGTTGGTTCTTTCATGGTTAGCAAAGCGAAAGACATTAGGGAAAAAATTAGTGAAGGTGGCTGTCAATATTTCGCCGGATCATTTTTATTATGCTAATTTTGTACAGGATACATTGGGGCTCGTTCGGAAATATGATATTGATCCGAAATATATCATTTTAGAGGTGACGGAAAATATTGGCCTAGTTGATTTTCAGACAGCTTTTTCTATTATCCAGGAATTAAAGGGCTACGGCTTTAAAACTTCGGTGGACGACTTTGGCACAGGCTTTTCATCTTTAAGTTATTTACAAAGACTGCCATTTACTGAATTGAAAATAGATCGTAGCTTTATTAATGCTATTGATGATGGTGCGACACTCGCTATTGTCCGATCTATTATTCAATTAGCATTAAACCTAGGAATGACTTCGGTTGCTGAAGGTATTGAAAACAAAGAGCAAGTTGAGATTTTACGCGCATTAGGCTGTACAGTAGGACAAGGATATTTTTATTACAAACCAATGACAATAGAACAAGTAGATACAATACTTGATAAATAATCGCTAGCATATGTAGGAAACATTCTTGAAAAGGAGTTGGCCCAAATTTATTTTTGAGACGACTCCTTTTTTCTGTTATACTAGTTGAGATAAAAATGAATCCGAACGGTTAGGAGAGAATCCCTTTGAGCAAAGTATACGTATTTGATCATCCACTAATCCAACACAAGTTAACTTATATTCGTGATAAGAATACAGGAACTAAAGAATTTCGTGAGCTAGTAGACGAAGTGGCAACATTAATGGCATTCGAAATTACACGTGAGATGCCAGTAGAAGAAATTGAAATTGAGACACCGGTTACTGTTGCTAAGACAAAAGTACTTTCTGGTAAGAAACTTGCGATTGTACCGATTTTACGTGCAGGTATTGGCATGGTAGATGGCGTATTAAATCTAATTCCAGCTGCTAAAGTTGGTCATATCGGTCTTTATCGTGATCCAGAAACGTTAAAACCTGTAGAATACTATGCAAAACTTCCAGCAGATGTAGAAGAACGTGATTTCATCATTGTAGACCCAATGCTTGCAACTGGTGGATCAGCAGTGGAAGCGATCAACTCACTGAAAAAACGTGGTGCGAAAAGCATTAAATTCATGTGCTTAATCGCTGCGCCAGAGGGTGTAAAAGAAATTCAAAAACATCATCCAGATGTAGATATTTATATTGCTGCACTTGATGAAAAATTAAATGACCATGGCTACATTGTCCCAGGTCTAGGTGATGCAGGCGACCGCCTATTCGGTACAAAATAATACTGAACACTTTTTTGATAATTTCGTTCAGTATGTAATTTTTAGGAAACTTATAACTATAGAGAGCGTCCTTCATTATTGAAGGACGTTTCATAGTATGTTAGGCGAATTACTTCTATCTAAAGTTCGATCTTGCCACAAATGACGCAGATCAATGGAAGTAAAGCACTTTTCATACAAATATAACAAAGGACGGTGCAAATCGTTTTGATGAAAAAATGGAAAGTAATGACGATTTTCGGTACGAGACCAGAGGCTATTAAAATGGCCCCACTAGTATTGGAATTACAAAAGCATCCTGAGCAAATAGAATCGATTGTGACGGTAACAGCCCAACATCGCCAAATGCTCGATCAAGTTTTAGAAACATTTAAAATTACACCTGATTACGATTTGAATATTATGAAGGATCGTCAAACATTAATTGACGTGACGACGAATGCTTTACAAGGCTTAGACAAAGTCATGAAAGAAGCAAAACCGGATATTGTTTTAGTACATGGTGATACAGCAACGACTTTCATTGCAAGTCTAGCTGCATTTTATAACCAAATTGCTATCGGACATGTGGAAGCGGGTCTTCGAACTTGGAATAAGTATTCACCATACCCAGAGGAAATGAATCGCCAGTTAACAGGCGTTATGGCTGATCTTCATTTCGCACCGACAGAAGTATCAAAGAAAAACCTTTTAGATGAAAATAAAAACCCTGATACTATCTATGTCACTGGTAACACAGCAATCGACGCATTAGCTACAACAGTAAGTGAACATTACACACATCCTGTCTTAGACAAAATAGGCACAGACCGTATGATTTTATTAACAGCACATCGTCGTGAAAATCTAGGTGAACCTATGCGTCATATGTTCAGAGCGATAACAAGAATTTTAGCAGAGCATGACGATGTACAAGTAGTTTACCCAGTTCATATGAATCCAGCTGTACGAGAAATAGCGAATGAAATTTTAGGAGATCATAAGCGTGTTCATTTAATTGAACCTCTTGAAGTCTTTGATTTCCATAACTTTGCGGCTAATTCTTATATGATTTTAACGGATTCTGGTGGTGTCCAAGAGGAAGCACCTTCATTAGGTAAACCAGTTCTAGTACTAAGAGATACAACGGAGCGCCCAGAAGGTATTGCAGCAGGGACTCTAAAGCTAGCAGGAACGGAAGAAGATACTATCTATTCTCTAGCTAAACAATTAATAGAAGATACAAATGCTTATGAAGCTATGTCAAAAGCGTCAAATCCTTATGGAGATGGACATGCTTCAGAGTATATTGTGAAGGCTCTTTTGGATTTTTTACAAAAAAGCAAGTAATATCCCTTTTCAGAAATGAAAAATGAGTCTAATGTACTAATTGCGGTAGGCGGGCTAATTTGCGAGCATATATGTGTCGCAAATTAGCTTTTTTTTGCATAAACGTTGACTGTGTTTTTGAAACTATGAATTTCCATACACAAATTTGTCAACAATTTGTCAAGACTATAGTGGCTGTGAAGTTTTTCTACTTTACTAATTGACTTCAAATATCTCCTATTGTATGCTTACAAAGGGTAAGAATGATAAGGGTTTCTATTCGTAAATAGAGGTTGAAACACTTGTTACATCAAGTTTCTACTAAATTGACAGTTCAAACCAAAAGCTGTCGATTTGCAACGTTTTGTGCGTTTCGGGGTGTAAGATTTTTTTGGGATTTACACCTGTAATTTCAAAATGACGCTCTCCCGTTACTATTCCGCTGTGAGTAGTGTTTTTCACTGCTCTTTTCTGATTTCACATAGTGGTCAGCAAATGTTTCTTTACTCGAAAAAATGATTCAGGAGATTATAAACCAATGCTAGATTTGCATCACATTTTTGCTATGCAGAAGAGAGCGTTATTTTTTTTGCTCGCACTCTGTGCATTAGGCTGGGGATTTACGCCCTATCAGACGTTTTTTGCGGGCATCGCAATCGGTGCATTATTTGGTACGTATAATTTTTGGATTTTAGTTCGCCGTATGGAGAAGTTTGATCGATCCATTAGTGAAGGGAAGAAAATAGGCTCACTTGGTACAATGCTCCGCTTTGGATCAGGTGTAGCGGCAGTCGCTCTAGCCATTTCGTTGCCAAACTATTTTCACTTAATTAGCACGGTCATAGGGCTAATGATTCCGTACCTTTTTCTCTTTGTCGAGAGAATTGTGTCCCATGTAAGGAACCGCTAATGTGCTTTAAATTAGAAAGAGAGGTGAAAAATAACAATGAATCATGAAGCTCCATTGAAAGTAGTTGATTTCGGTCTTTTTACACTAACATTCAACCTTTCAACTGTAATGATGTTGCTAGTTGCAGCTGTAATCGTTTTCTTAATCGCATTTATCTCAACTAGAAGCCTAAAGTTAAAACCTACAGGTATGCAAAACTTTATGGAATGGATTATGGATTTCGTAAAGAACATCATCAAAAGCAACATGGACTGGAAAACTGGTGGACGATTCCATATTTTAGGTATCACGTTAATTATGTTTATCGCTGTATCTAACTTATTAGGTCTTCCATTCTCTATCGTCTATGATCACCAACTTTGGTGGAAATCACCTACAGCTGACCCAACTGTTACAATGACGCTTGCAGCAATGATTTTAGCCTTAACACATTTCTATGGTATTAAAATGAAGGGGACAGGCCATTATGTTGGTACATTCTTCAAACCAATGTCATTCATGTTCCCGCTAAAAATCGTTGAAGAGTTTGCGAACACTTTAACATTAGGTCTTCGTCTTTACGGTAACATTTATGCAGGTGAGATTTTACTTGGCTTAATCGCAAGTTTAGCTGTTACGGGTCCAATTGGATTCATCGGAGCAATTGTTCCAATGATGGCATGGCAAGGTTTCTCTATTTTCATCGGCTTTATCCAAGCCTTTATCTTCACAATGTTAACAATGGTTTACATGGCTCATAAAGTGAGCGATGACCATTAATATAAAGCATAATTCTTATGCTTAAACCAAAAAAACAAACAATTCCAAGGAGGAAATTTTCAAATGGGTTTATTAGCAGCAGCAATCGCAATCGGTCTAGGTGCACTTGGTGCAGGTATCGGTAACGGTCTTATCGTTTCAAAAACAGTAGAAGGTATCGCTCGTCAACCAGAAGCTCGTGGCGTTCTTCAAACTACAATGTTCATCGGGGTAGCATTAGTTGAAGCCCTACCAATCATCGCAGTAGTAATCGCATTCATCGTAATGAACAAATAATTCAGTTTTACACTGAATTCTAGTGGCGAAGCAGAAATCTCTAGATGAAACTTCGCCCTTCATTTTGGAACTGATAAAAGCTATGTGTAAATATAGCTTTTTAAAATAGGTAGTTTTTCAAGTAATTAATTAATTTATTATGTTGAAGTCAAAGCTCTTGAAGGGAGTGAAACAATCGTGTTTTTAGATAATCTTGTACTAGGCAGCGCTAGTGCCGGTTTCAACGGTGGTGACATCGCAGCAACATTAATCATTTTCCTAGTGTTAATGTTTTTACTTAAAAAGTTTGCTTGGGGTCCACTTATGGGCATCATGCAACAACGTGAAGAATTAGTAGCTAGTGAAATCGAAGCAGCTGAAAAAGCTCGCAAAGATTCTCACCAATATTTAGAAGAACAAAAGAGCCTTCTTAAAGAAGCTCGTACGGAAGCACAATCGATTGTTGAGGGCGCTAAGAAGCAAGGCGAAATGCAAAAAGAAGAAATTCTTACTGCAGCTCGCAATGAAGCAAACCGCTTAAAAGAATCGGCTTTACGTGAAATTGAGTCTGAAAAAGAAAAAGCTATTGCAGCTGTACGTGATGAAGTCGTTTCATTATCTGTACTTGCAGCATCTAAAGTCCTTAGCAAAGAGATTTCTGAGGCAGACAACCGTGCTCTAATTGAAGAGACGATTGCGAAGGCAGGGGAAGCTCGATGAGTAATTCAACTGTAGCAAAACGTTACGCACAAGCGCTATTTGAATTAGCGCAACAAAAAAACATTCTTGCTGAAGTTGGAGCAGACTTAAACGAGCTAACAAAAGTAGTCAAAGAATCTCCTGATTTTTTAACACTTTTAAATGCTCCTAAGTTCTCTATCGAACGTAAGAAACAAATGGTAGCTGAAATCTTTGCAGGTGCATCTCCAGAGGTTTTACACACAGTTCAACTACTTGTTGAGAAAAAACGTGTAAACGAAGTGAAGCTTATTGCGAACGCATATGCTGAGCTTGCTGCACAGGCACAAGGTTCTGCAGATGCAACAGTATTCTCTACTCGTGCACTTTCTGCTGAAGAAAGCGCTAATATTTCTACAACATTTGCGAAACTTGTAGGGAAACAAACATTAAACATTACAAACGAAATTGATCCATCACTTCTTGGTGGTATTCGTGTTCAAATCGGTAATCATATTTATGATAGCTCAGTAGCGAACAAGCTTGAGCGCTTAAAACGTGAATTAATCGGTTAATAATTTAGAAATGTGAGAGGTGACATACATGGGCATCAAGGCTGAAGAAATCAGCAGTCTGATTAAACAACAGATTGAGAATTATGAATCTGAACTTAAAGTAAGCGAAGTTGGTACAGTTATCCGTATTGGTGACGGTATCGCACTTGCTCATGGCCTCGACAACGCCATGGCTGGAGAGCTTTTAGAGTTCTCTAACGGTGTTATGGGTATGGCTCAAAACCTAGAAGAAGGTAACGTTGGTATCGTAATCTTAGGTCCATATGCTGACATCAAAGAAGGCGATGAAGTTCGTCGTACAGGTCGTATCATGGAAGTACCAGTTGGTGAAGAACTAATTGGCCGTGTTGTAAACCCACTTGGTCAACCAGTGGATGGACAAGGTCCAATCAACACAACAAAATCTCGTCCAATCGAAAGCCCAGCTTTCGGTGTAATGGCTCGTAAATCAGTACACGAACCACTACAAACTGGTATCAAAGCGATTGACGCTTTAGTACCAATCGGTCGTGGTCAACGTGAGTTAATCATCGGTGACCGTCAAACTGGTAAAACATCAGTAGCAATCGATACAATCTTAAACCAAAACGGTGAAAACATGATTTGTATCTACGTTGCTATCGGTCAAAAAGAATCAACTGTACGTGGTGTAGTTGAAACGTTACGTAAGCACGGTGCATTAGATTATACAATCGTTGTAACTGCTGCTGCGTCTCAACCAGCTCCATTACTTTACTTAGCACCATTTGCTGGTGTTTCTATGGCAGAAGAATTCATGTTACAAGGTAAGCACGTTTTAATCGTGTATGATGATCTTTCTAAACAAGCATCAGCTTACCGTGAACTTTCACTTCTTCTACGCCGTCCTCCAGGTCGTGAAGCATACCCTGGTGATGTATTCTACTTACACAGCCGCTTACTTGAACGTGCTGCGAAGTTAAATGAAACATATCAAAATGGTTCTATTACAGCTCTTCCATTCGTTGAGACACAAGCTGGGGATATCTCTGCATACATCCCAACTAACGTAATCTCAATTACTGATGGACAAATTTTCTTACAATCTGACTTATTCAACTCAGGTGTACGTCCAGCGATTAACGCCGGTCTTTCTGTATCACGTGTAGGTGGATCTGCTCAAATTAAAGCGATGAAAAAAGTTGCGGGTACACTACGTCTTGACTTAGCTGCATTCCGTGAGCTTGAATCATTTGCTCAATTCGGTTCAGATTTAGATAAAATTACACTTGCTAAACTTGAGCGTGGTAAACGTACGGTTGAAGTTCTTAAACAAGACCTAAACAAACCACTTAAAGTTGAAAAACAAGTTGCCATCCTTTATGCATTAACTAAAGGTCACTTAGATGATATTCCAGTACAAGATATCGTTCGCTTTGAAAATGAATTCTTAAGCTGGTTAGATTCAAACCACACAAACGTTTTAGATCACGTTCGTACTACAAAAGAGCTTGCTCCTGATGCGGATTACGTTGAAGCAATCAATGCATTCAAAAAAACTTTCGCTAAATCAGAATAAGTTCGAGCAGTCACTTGATTAAAAAACAAAAGGTGGTGAAATACCAGTGGTAAACTTACGCGAAATAAAAGGTCGTATTAATTCTACAAAGAGTACGAAACAAATTACGAAAGCGATGCAGATGGTTTCTTCTTCAAAGTTACGTCGTGCAGAGCAAAACGCTAAAGCGTACGTTCCTTACATGGAAAAAATCCAGGACGTAGTAGGCGCGATCGCTTCAGGGACAAAAGACAGTGGACATCCAATGTTAACTGCTCGTCCTGTTAAGAAAACAGCTTACTTAGTCATTGGTTCTGACCGTGGTCTTGCAGGTGCTTACAACTCAAGTATCCTACGTCAAGTACAACGTACAATTGATGAGCGTCATAAATCGAAAGACGAATACGTGATTCTAGCGGTAGGTCGTGTTGTTCGTGACTACTTTGTGAAACGTGATCATAATGTCATCAGCGATGTTATCGGTCTTCCGGACCAACCATCATTTGCTGATATTAAAGAAATCGCTCGTAAAGCTGTTGGTATGTTCATTGACGGTACGTATGATGAACTTTATATGTACTACAATCACTTTGTCAGCGCTATTGCTAGCGAAGTGACAGAGAAAAAACTTCTTCCATTAACGGATCTTGCACCTGCTAGCAGTAATGCTTCTTACGAATTTGAGCCATCTGGTGAAGCAATTCTAGAAGTATTACTTCCACAATACGCGGAAAGCTTAGTTTACGGCGCATTATTAGATGGAAAAGCAAGTGAACATGCTTCTCGTATGACGGCTATGAAAAATGCAACTGATAATGCATCTGATCTTATTTCAGATCTTTCATTGCAATATAACCGTGCGCGTCAAGCGGCGATTACACAAGAAATTACAGAAATCGTTGGTGGAGCTGCAGCCTTAGAATAGGCCCAGCTTCCCAATGTCGTATAAGAATACGATAGGAGGATACACAGTAATGAATAAAGGACATGTTATTCAAGTAATGGGTCCAGTTGTTGACGTAAAATTTGACAATGGCCAATTACCAGCAATCTATAACTCATTAACAGTTAAGATTGAACGTCCTAATGAAGAACCAACAATTCTTGCATTAGAAGTTGCTCTTCATTTAGGTGATGATTCTGTTCGTACAATTGCAATGTCATCTACTGATGGCTTACAACGTGGAGCAGAAGTAACAGATTCAGGAAAAGCTATCTCAGTACCAGTTGGTGAAGTTACTTTAGGTCGTGTATTCAACGTACTAGGCGAAGTAATCGACTTAGGTGAAGAGATTCCAGCTGACGTTCGTCGTGATTCAATTCACCGCGAAGCGCCATCTTTCGATGAACTTTCAACTACAGTTGAAATTCTTGAAACAGGTATCAAAGTAGTAGACTTATTAGCACCATATATCAAAGGTGGTAAAATCGGTCTATTCGGTGGTGCCGGTGTAGGTAAAACTGTATTAATCCAAGAATTAATCAACAACATCGCACAAGAGCACTCAGGTATCTCTGTATTCGCTGGTGTAGGTGAGCGTACTCGTGAAGGGAACGACTTATTCTTCGAGATGAGCGATTCAGGCGTTATCAAGCAAACAGCGATGGTATTCGGTCAAATGAATGAGCCACCAGGTGCACGTATGCGTGTAGCTTTAACTGGTCTTACAATGGCAGAATACTTCCGTGATGAGCAAGGTGCTGACGTACTTTTATTCATCGACAATATCTTCCGTTTCACACAAGCAGGTTCTGAAGTTTCTGCCCTATTAGGTCGTATGCCTTCTGCGGTAGGTTACCAACCAACACTTGCAACTGAAATGGGTAAATTACAAGAACGTATCACATCTACTAACAAAGGTTCTGTAACTTCTATCCAAGCGATTTATGTACCAGCCGATGACTATACTGACCCGGCTCCAGCTACAACTTTCGCCCACTTAGATGCAACTACTAACCTTGAGCGTAAATTATCAGAAATGGGTATCTACCCTGCGGTTGACCCATTAGCTTCGACTTCTCGTGCTTTATCACCTGAAATCGTAGGCGCTGAGCACTACGCTATCGCTACTGGTGTACAACGTACAATCCAACGTTACCGTGAATTACAAGATATCATTGCTATCTTAGGTATGGATGAATTATCTGATGAAGATAAACAAACAGTAGAACGTGCTCGTCGTATTCAATTCTTCTTATCTCAAAACTTCCACGTTGCGGAGCAATTTACTGGTCAAAAAGGTTCTTATGTACCTGTTAAAGAAACTGTTCGCTCATTCAAGGAAATCCTTGATGGCAAATGGGATCACCTACCAGAAGATGCTTTCCGTCTAGTTGGTTCTATTGATGAAGTAGTTGAAAAAGCGAAAAGCATGGGCGTAGAGGTTTAATACTAGGGACGAGGAGGAAAAAATATGAAGACAGTTCAAGTCAATATTGTCACTCCCGACGGCCCAGTATACGATTCTGAAGTATCAATGGTAATCGCAAAAACAACTTCAGGAGAAATCGGTGTTCTTGCAGGCCATATTCCTATGGTCGCTCCACTTGCAATTGGTGCAGTGAAGCTTAAAAAAGAAGACGGTTCAACTGAACTTGTAGCTTTAAGCGGTGGTTTTATTGAAGTTCGCCCTGAAAAAATCTCAATTTTAGCGCCATCTGCTGAAATTGCTGAAAGCATCGATGTTAAACGTGCTAAAGAAGCCGTTAAACGTGCTGAAGGACGTCTTCAAGATAAACAAGATAACATTGATTTCAAACGTGCTGACCTAGCATTAAAACGTGCGTTGAATCGTATCAACGTTCATGAGGGTAATATCTAATTCAAATTTTAACGGGCAGATTCAACATCTGTCCGTTTTTTAACATTATTCCACAGTGGTTAGAGGAAGGAATATGGAGGAACAACATGGAATTATATAGGGCAGTAGGGCAGGAAGCTTTAATAGGTATTTTATCGCACATATTTTTTATCGCTATTACCTTTTATGCACTACAAGCGTTTATGTTAGAAAAGCTTTTTAAGAAGAATAAAGTATTTCAAGTCCAATTAATTTATATTTTATTAAGTGTGGCAATAGGATCAGCCGTTTCAAATTTCTTTCTCCAATTTTCAAATTGGTCTGGGAAGCTTCCGTATTTATTTTAAGAGGCCCTTACTACTTTTTATATGTTAGCTGTTGAATCTACATATTTCACAGGGCTTTATAAAATAATTTATGTGGTCCTTTGAAATATGTAATAAAAGAAATTTGTGAGATTTCGGTTTTTGTTCACAAATCTTTGGGTATATATTAAAAATTTACGCTTATCTTCCATGTTATTGGTCATTCACAAAAAAAAAAATCATGCGTACAATAAATAAATAGCAAAATATTAAAAAATGACGTAAAATAGTGATTTGGACGCTTGAACGAGCGTAAGAAAAGTTGTACTATAAAGTTGTTTGTTTACTGATTATGACATTATACTTCTTTTTAAAATAAAATTTTGATAGGTTAATAGATTGAATTCGGAGGGACATAGGGTGGAAAAAATAATAGTGACTGGCGGCCAACAGCTACAGGGGAAAGTACGCGTAGAGGGCGCAAAAAATGCGGTGTTACCAATCCTAGCAGCAGCTTTACTTGCTTCTAAAGGAGAAAATGTAATTAAGGAAGTCCCTAACTTAGCAGACGTCTTTACTATAAATGAAGTACTAAAAAGTCTAAATGCGGCTGTTACATATATACCTGAGGATAATACAGTATATATCGACACAACAAAAGAACTTTCTAGTGAAGCTCAATTTGAATATGTAAGTAAAATGCGTGCATCGATTTTAGTGATGGGTTCTTTACTTGCTCGAAATGGTTATGCTCGTGTTGCTTTACCTGGGGGCTGTGCAATCGGTTCTCGTCCAATTGAGTTACATTTAAAGGGCTTTGAGGCTATGGGAGCAAAAATCTCGTTTGGTCATGGTTTTGTAGAGGCAAAGGCAGATGGACGTTTAAAAGGCGCAAATGTGTATTTGGACTTCCCTAGCGTTGGGGCAACTGAAAATATCATGACTGCTGCAGCGTTAGCGCAAGGAACGACTGTAATTGAAAATGCAGCGAAAGAGCCTGAAATTGTAGATCTTGCAAACTTCATTAATAATATGGGTGGTCGTGTTATCGGAGCAGGTACGAATACAATTCGTATTGAAGGAGTCGATACATTATATGGAACAGAGCATCAGATTATTCCTGACCGTATTGAAGCTGGTACATTTATGGTTGCAGCAGCAATTACAAAAGGTGATGTAACGATTGAAAATGCGGTTCCTGAGCATATGACAGCATTAATTGCAAAGATGCGTGAAATGGGTGTAGAAATCACTGAGCTAGATGAAGGAATCCGCGTACGCGCTCCTAAACCATTAAAAGCTGTTGATATTAAAACTATGCCACATCCAGGCTTCCCAACAGATATGCAATCTCAAATGATGGCCTTGATGTTAACTGCTGAAGGTACGAGTATTATTACGGAAACGGTTTTTGAAAATCGTTTTATGCATGTTGAGGAGTTCCGTCGCATGAATGCCGGCGCTAAAATAGAAGGACGTTCTGTGTTTATCGAAGGGCCAATAGATCTTCAGGGTGCTGAAGTAATGGCGACTGATTTACGAGCTGCGGCTGCACTAATTTTAGCTGGCCTTGTATCTGAAGGTGTGACTAGAGTTACAAAACTTCATCACTTAGATCGTGGTTATGTTGATTTCCACGGCAAATTGGCTTCACTTGGCGCACAAATTGAACGTGTACCAGTAGAGGACGTTATCGTTGAAGAAAAAACAACTGTAGAATTACCAACAAACTAAATAGATTTCCCAACCCTTTGCTTAAGAGCAAAGGGTTTTTTTCTTTATAGTTTAATCCAAGCTGACGATAGTAAAGCAGGAAGATTTTTTAGTAATCATTAGATGGAAAGAGGACTAAACCTGTCTTAACGGTGACAATGTATCTGCTAAAAGAAGAGTATTTCTACCATTTAAGAGGATGTTAGTTGCTATTTAGCGTTTCTAAAACGTATGTCAAGTTATAAGTTGATTGGAGTGGAGGCTGGGCGACTCCTTGGGGATTAGCGATAGAGGAACGAAGGCTAAAAGCATCACATCCTGTGATAACGCCTTCGTGACCAACATCGTGCTGTTGCTGTCGCTGCGCTTTCGCACAAACAGAACCAAAACCCTCTGCTGCCGCTTCGCTTTCGCGCAAAAAACATCTGTTGGCCCGAGACCCTGGAGCGAAGCGGGTGTTTTCTGTGCGAAAGCGTAGTGGTAACGTAGCGGCAGCAATTGTTTTAACTGTGCGAAAGCGTAGCGACAGCAACAACAAAGCGCCCAGCCGGAACGGAAATCAACTTCACATTATGGTGATAAGAGATTTTTATGAGAGCCCTCAATCGCATATTTTGAAAAGTTTCAGCATATTATTCCTTATGAAAAAATGGATAATGAGTATAGGCATAATTTGTTTGACTGGAGCATTATATATGCTTCCTGTGGCATTTGGTGAGAGACGTACGGTTGAGGATGCGCCTGCAACAACAGAACAAGCTTGTGAAATCTTCATAGAAGTGGAGGGACAACCGGAGAAAATCCCTTTAGAAACGTATGTGACTGGTGTGGTAGCTGCAGAAATGCCTGTTTCATTTAAAAAAGAAGCTTTAAAGGCACAGGCTATTGCTGCGAGAACTTACGCGTTGAAATCGACAAATTACGGTAAAATAGCTATCGCTCCTACTGTTGCTAGACAAGTTTTTTACAATAAGGAACAAAGAAAAGAGAATTGGACTAGCAATTTCCCGGGGAATGAAAAGAAAATTGTCGAGGCGATTAACGAAACGAAAGGACAAGTTCTTCTATATAATAATGAATTAATTACGGCAATGTTTCACTCTACTAGTAATGGGAAAACAGAAAGTGCCTACGGTTTTAGTGGCAATGATGTACCCTATTTACAAAGCGTCGCGAGTAATACGGATCAATCATCACCAAAGTTTGCAGCGATGAAAGAATGGACATTGGCTGAGTGGAATGCATTGTGGCCTGTTAAATGGCAGGCAAATGATTTCAACCGTGTACAGTTCTTTTTAAATGATTCAGGACGTGTTGAGCGCATGCAGTTAGGGAAGAATATATGGTCAGGGCGAGAGGTTCGAACACTTTTGGGAATAGCATCAACAGACTTTAAAATCTCATATAATTCCACTGCTGGAAAAGTGTTGGTGAGCACGAAAGGATACGGGCATGGGGTAGGGATGAGTCAATATGGGGCAGATGCTATGGCAAGCGATGGGAAAACTGCTGCCGAAATTTTACACTACTATTATCAAGATATTGAGATAAAAAAGATAGATGCATGTTTAAAATAACTTCTAGTTGTTCACACTGCAACTAGAGGTGATGAAAATGAGAGAGGATAAAAATAGTAAAACTTCTCAAAATCAAGATGAAAAAGTTCAATTACAGAAGAAACCATGGTTTTGGCCAGCTGTTTACGCTGGTGGAGCTCTAATGCTAGCAGGTATACTACTTGGTTACAATAGTCTTGTATCAAAAGTAGAAGAGGCTCCATTACCAGAAGTAGCAGAAGTAGATTCAGGTCCTGTAGTTGAAACCAATGCAAGAACAGAAAATATGAAGTACCCGTTCAAGGAAGCAAATCTTAATAAAATTCAAGTTTCACAAGAGTTTTATGATGTAGAGGCAAATGCTGAGTCACGTGAAAAAGCACTAATGGTATTTAATCAAACATTTACGACATCTTCTGGTATTTCTCTTTCTATGAATGGTGAAGAATTCGAAGTACTTGCTGCTTTAAGCGGTAAAGTAAAACAAGTAAAGCTTGACGCATTTACAGGTAATAAAATTGTGATCGAGCACGCAAATGGTAAGGAAACACAGTATAGCTCTGTAAAAGACATTGCTGTCAAAGAAGGCGATGAGGTAACACAAGGTCAAGCTCTAGGAAAAGCGACTGACAATGAGTGGAACCAAGCAGCTGGCATTCACTTGCATTTCGAAGTACTTGAAAACGGAAAATATATTAATCCGAAAAAATTACTAGGCTTTTAACCTACTTCAGCGGCTGCTGAAATAGAGGAATTTATGCCCAACAACGTGCCTATTATCAATTATGCCGAGGTATAATTGATAATAGGCCATTTTGTTTTCTTCTAAACAATGAAAATGATCATTTTCTATGTGAGAAACGAATACTAAAAAATGCATAAAAAATCAGTATTTTATCGTGAAAATGTAAAATGTGTTCTGAACAGCTTTGTCCTCACATAATGTGAAGAAATGCGCAGACGTGCATCTGATGCCAACGCCATTTGTGAATTTGTGTGGAAAGGACGAAGAACGTGCACGAGCACATTCGGAAGCGCTGTATACGCCTCGGTGAATTATTGATTGAGACGCGTGAGACTGTGCGTGTCCTCGCGAAAATGACAGGTTATTCAAAAAGTACGGTGCATAAAGATTTAACAGAGCGACTGCCAACAATTCATGAAGGATTAGCTGAGCAAGTAAAGGAAATACTCGCCTACCATAAGGCCGTACGTCATATTCGCGGAGGAGAGGCAACGAAAAACAAGTGGAAAGAAAGAGCGAGTCATGAATGATTCGTTCTTTTTTTAAATGCAAAGGACAAGCTAGATACATATTTCCATTTCCTCATAAATAGCTGCTCACAATAACGAGGGGTTGATTTCCCGTTCCAACTGGGCGCTTTGTTGTTGCTGTCGCTACGCTTTCGCACAGTTAAAAACATTTGTTGTTGCTGTCGCTACGCTTTCGCACAGTTAAAAACATTTGTTGTTGCTGCCGCTACGCTTTCGCACAGTTAAAACAATTGCTGCTGCTACGTTAGCACTACGCTTTCGCGCAGAGCAAAGCTTCCTGGGGGCGTCGGGGCAACAGGATGTTGGTCACGAAGGCGTTATCACAGGACGTGATGCTTTTAGCCTTCGTTCCTCTACCCGCTTCACTCGCGTTGCTCGCTGCAGGGTCTCATCTGTGACGCTAATTCCCAAGGAGTCACCCAGTCTCCACTTCAATCAACCTATTCACATAACGTTTATTAAAAAATTACATTTTAAACTATTTGATGATGGACCTTGAAAAAATTGTTTAACAATTTCTTCTTTTCATGAAGTGTTCATATAATTAAAAGGAATGAAGTTCTATTCACTAAAATTAGGTGAAATTACCAATAGGTTGTGATAGAATATTCTAGATAAACAGATAAAAATGAACGTTTTTGTAGTTGGAAATGGCGGGAAGGAGAAATTATAAAATGTTTTCGAAAGATATTGGCATTGACTTAGGAACTGCGAACGTATTAATACACGTTAAAGGTAAAGGAATCGTCTTAAATGAACCATCTGTTGTGGCGATTGATAAAAAAACAAATAAAGTATTAGCTGTGGGGGAAGAGGCTCGCCAAATGGTAGGTCGTACGCCTGGTAACATTACTGCAATTCGCCCACTACGAGATGGGGTCATTGCGGATTTTGACGTTACAGAAGCCATGCTAAGACATTTCATCAATAAGTTAAATGTAAAAGGATTTTTAGCTAAGCCACGTATTTTAATTTGCTGTCCAACGAACATTACTAGTGTTGAGCAAAAGGCTATCCGTGAAGCCGCAGAAAAATCAGGTGGAAAAAAAGTATACTTAGAAGAAGAACCAAAAGTGGCTGCAATCGGTGCAGGCATGGATATATTCCAACCTAGCGGCAATATGGTAGTCGATATTGGCGGCGGAACAACAGATGTTGCAGTCTTATCAATGGGTGATATTGTAACGAGTGAGTCCATTAAGGTAGCCGGAGACATTTTTGATAATGATATTTTGCAATATATTAAAAAAGAATACAAATTACTAATTGGTGAACGTACTGCAGAAGCCATTAAAATTACAATCGGTACAGTCTTTAAAGGTAGCCGAAACGATTCAATGGATATTCGTGGTCGAGACATGGTGACAGGTTTACCGCGTACAATAACAATTCATTCTGAAGAGATTGAACGTGCCTTACATGAATCGGTTGCTATGATTGTTCAATCTGCAAAAAATGTATTAGAAAAAACGCCACCAGAGTTATCAGCTGATATTATTGATCGTGGGGTCATTATTACTGGCGGTGGTGCTTTACTACACGGTATGGACCAACTATTAATCGAAGAATTAAAGGTACCTGTGTTCATTGCTGAACAACCTATGGATTGTGTAGCAATTGGTACAGGAATTATGCTTGAAAATATTGATCGAGTTCCCGCATCCTTATAAAAAGATAATGAGGTGAGTCCTTTGTTTAAAGGGTTTTATACAGTTGCAACTGGTATGATTGCACAACAAAGACGAACAGAATTGCTAAGTAATAATTTATCAAATGCGAATACACCAGGATTTAAAGCAGACCAATCAACAATTCGGTCATTTCCTGACATGCTCATGTCAAGTGTAGGAAAAACGAATGCACCTGCTAATCAGCAAGCGGGTTCTCAATATATGAGCCAAGTTGGCGCATTAAATACAGGGATTTATATGCAAGAAACATTGCCAAATTACATACAAGGCCAAATCTATAGCACTGATTTCACGACAGATATGGCTTTGATCGATGGAAACTTACCGCAAAATGCAGATGGTACTACCGGATCTATTTTCTTCCGTTTAGCACATCCAGAAGGCGGAGAAGCATATACACGAAACGGGAATTTCACATTAGATGGTCAAGGCTATTTAGTAAATCCACAAGGACTGTATGTGTTATCAGACAGAGGCCAACGCATTCAGCTACCGAATGATGATTTCCGCTTAGATGAGAACGGAGCAATTTATGTTAATGATCAGCAAGTAGCTCGTGTTGGCGTATCATATGCAACGAATCCGAACATGCTACGTAAACAGGATAATGGTTTAATTCGAACAGAAAACGGTGAGAACTTACCGACAGCTTACGGTGCCAATGGCGTATCCTTTACACTGCGTCAAAATTATCTAGAGGGCTCAAACGTTGATTCTAGTCGCACAATGACCGATTTAATGACAGCATATCGCGCTTTCGAGGCTAACCAAAAAGTGTTACAAGCTTATGATCGCAGTATGGAAAAAGCTGCTAATGAAATCGGGAAAGTTTAATAGGCGAACAGGAGGCGTTTGATCATGCTACGTACAATGATGACTGCAACAAACACAATGGGGCAATTACAAAACAGACTAGATACAATTAGTAATAACATTGCCAATAGCAATACACAGGGCTATAAATCAAAAGAAGCTACATTTAATGAATTGCTTTATCAGCAATTTAACAATGACAAGCAAGATCGTGCTGATCGACAATCACCTGTGGGTATCCGTTACGGTTCAGGTGCAATGCTTGGACAAATCCAATCTAATCAAAAACAAGGTTCTCTACAAACAACAAGTCGAGATCTTGATTTAGCTTTTACAAAAGCAAAACAATATTTCAATATTTTAATGCCAGATGGTGAAAATGGCACAAAAACAGTGTATACTCGTCAAGGTGACTTTTATTTATCACCATTAAATAATGGAACAGTAATGGTTGTAACTGCAGATGGATATCCATTGGCAAACGAAAACGGGCAAGCTATTACATTACCGGATAATGTAAAAAGTTTCGCGATTCGTGATGGGGGCGTATTAGAGGCATCATATCCAAATGGAGATTTTATTCGTACTAATGTAGGGGTGACAGAGTTCCAAAAGCCACAGCTTATGGAGGACATTTCTGGATCCTATGTTGGATTGCCGAATAACCTAGCTCAGTTAGGATATACGCAAGCTGAAGTTGTCACTAATTTACAAGGTGCAAATCGTCAGCAAATTGGTATGCAGAACGGTGTGCTAGAAATGTCGAATGTAAATCTTTCAAAGGAAATGACGGATTTAATTCAAACACAGCGTTCTTATCAATTCAATGCAAGAACTGTCACTTTAGCAGATCAAATGCTTGGGCTCATTAATGGTATTCGATAGTAAATCCATAATTACTGTTTAGTAAGGAATGAAGAGGAGTACAATTTATGACAAACGATTCAAGTCGAGGTTCTATGCAAACAAAAGAAACCGATACGCCACCAGAAGAGAAGGAACACGGCTCAAATGGAGAGCAACGAGAGGTTCGATGGGTGCAAATACGGCTGATTCCGATTTGGCTACGCGTTGTACTTATTATCATCTTAGTTGTTGTTGCCGCAATTTTAGGTACAATAATTGGCTATAGTGTAATTGGACAAGGTAAAGCCATGGACGTTTTCAAACCAGAAACATGGCAGCATATATTTGATATTATGAATGGTAAAGAATAATAATATTCTTTACCATACTTTGTTTTACATAATTATTTATGTAATGGTTTATTTACTGAATGAAGATTATAGTCTCCGGCGGATGTTACATAATTTTTTAGGCACCATTCAAAATCCGGACACTTTGTTTATCTGTAGCGAAAGCTAAGCGACAGCGGCAAATGTTTTCTGCGCGAAAGCGAAGCGACAGCGGCAAATGTTTTCTGCGCGAAAGCGAAGCGACAGCGGCAATTACGCCAAGGCGAAATTGATATTAAGCATTCAAGGGGGAAAAGAAATGTTAACAGCAGAACAAATTCAAGCAATTTTACCACATCGTTATCCTTTTTTATTCGTTGATCGTATCGTTGAATTAGAAGAAGGTAAGCGTGCAGTCGGTTTAAAAAATGTCTCTATGAACGAGGACTTTTTTAATGGACATTTCCCTGGCTATCCAGTAATGCCTGGGGTTTTAATTGTAGAGGCACTAGCACAAGTTGGTGGCGTAGCATTATTAAACGCAGAGGAATTCAAAGGTCGTCTAGCTTTCTTGACGGGTATTGATAACTGTCGTTTCAAGCGACAAGTAGTACCGGGAGATCAACTTCGATTAGAAGTAGAGTTCGTGAAACTACGTGGAGTTATGGGCAAAGGTCACGGTGTGGCGACAGTTGATGGGGAACTAGTATGTGAAGCGGATATTTTATTCGCTATTGGACCTGCACAACCAAAACAGGTGTAATTTGCAATTATAGGCTAAAAGATTTAAAATAATTATATCGAAAATTGTCTTAACTGTTAATCTTCTAATAGTTTATTAGAGGGAGTACAATTAAAGGTATTACGGTATTTTATAAAAATGCAATGGCGCTATATGTGATTGTGAATAATACATGTAGTTTTGTTTTTAAACGTAGGAGGATTATATAGATGTATAAGGAATTGTCTTCAGGTGTTAAAATTAGCATTACGCGTTCGATTTCAACATCTTTTGAATCATACTTAGCAAGTATTGATTGGAAAGAGGAGCGTTTTTCTATGGAAGACTTCATTGCTAGCTGGCAAACTTATTTTCAAGAAAATGCCGCATGGATCGAAAAAATCCCAGCAGATGTTTTGATGAATACTGAATTCCATGAAGAGATGGCGCAGAAAATCGACGAAGTAATTGCAAAAATTTTAAATGAAGAACCAACAGCTAAACAAATTGAAACAATTGAGGCCTTGCAAAAAGAGCTAGGTACAAGTTATAGCTACAACTGTAAAGCAGAAGCAGCATACATTGAACAATTGTTAAAAGAAAAACAAAAATAGTTTGTAAAAAAATCGGATAGTTCCCTCCTTTCCCGGGCAATCTATGTAGGATCACAAATACATACATTTGTATTTGATGACATAGCACCGGAGGAAGGAGGTTTTTTCATATGTGGAGAATGTCATTTTTGGCAATTATTCTTGCTGCATTATTCCTTGGAGGTTGTAACTGGGGAAATAGAGCTGTAGAAGATAGACCAGCGGATAACAACGTTAACAATGACGTTAAGAACGACGTTCGCCGAGGAGCTGACAGAGTAGAAGACGCATTAGATCCATCACGAAACGGCGATTACGATCGTGACGTTAATGATGCTAACCGTAACAATATTCTTCCAGAATCTACAACACCAGGTACAACAACAACACCAGGTACTGTAACACCAGGTACAACAACGACACCAGGAACAAATACTACTGGTGAAGTTAAAGAAAAGATCGTTGAAGAGAAAGTTACGCGATAATTTGAAAAGGAGTGTTTCCAACCAATGGAACACTCTTTTTTTATTTCAAATCGCTTTGATGAAGGGTGTGTGATCTTTTTCTTTTTACACAATTATATGGGCTTAATTTGAATACCCGCGGAAGGGAAGCGAATACCCGCGGAAGAGGAGCGAATACCCGCGAAAGAGGAGCGAATACCCGCGGAAGGGACGTGAATACCCGCGGAAGGAGTGAATACCCGCGGAAGGGGAGCAAATACCCGCGGAAGAGACGTGAATACCCGCGGAAGGGAAGCAAATACCCGCGGAAGGAGTAAATCCCGCGGAAGGGACGTGAATACCCGCGGAAGGGAAGCAAATACCCGCGGAAGAGGAGCGAATACCCGCGGAAGGGGAGCGAATACCCGCGGAAGAGAAGCGAATACCCGCGGAAGAGAAGCGAATACCCGCGGAAGGGGAGCAAATACCCGCGGAAGAGAAGCGAATACCCGCGGAAGGGGAGGAAATACCCGCGGAAGGGACGTGAATACCCGCGGAAGGGGAGCAAATACCCGCGGAAGGGAAGCGAATACCCGCGTAAGGAGGAAATACCCGCGGAAGGGAAGCAAATACCCGCGGAAGGGGAGGAAATACCCGCGGAAGGGAAGCAAATACCCGCGGAAGGAGTAAATCCCGCGGAGGAGAAACAATCCCCCGCGAAAGATAAGAAATCCCCACAAAGTGGAAGCAAAGCCACTCTCCCACACGTACCCCCTCAAGAAGAGCTGAAAAACGGCTTCATATAGTCCACCAAATTCTCAGGTAATTGGTAAACGCGATTTTTATAAGAACCTGTATAGGGAAATTGAAATTTTCTAAGTAAACGATTGGCAGCATCACTGGAATGAATATTGAAAAATTCTCGTAACTGTTTGTTGGTAATGGTCGGTCCAACTAAGTATCGATAATCTTGTAAGGCTTCAGCGAAAATTTCTTCGCTTGCATAGTGGCAGTATGAACATTTCCAAATCCCACGAGCAAAATGCATTTGGGATTTGTATTGGCATTTTGGACAAAGCACGCCTTGTCGGAATCGTGAAGAATCAAGAGAAGCCGGAATTTTCGATGGCTGATGTAGACTGAGAAGTTGTTGAGCAATTTGTGTTAGCTGTTCTTCGCTTAAAATAGTTTGTGTATATTTTTTAAATAGGGATTGAAGATGTTTGTGAAGTCCTGAAACATGGAAAATAGGGATTGTGTTTGGATGACTTGCTATGATAGCGGAGGGGTTGGAAATAACAACTGCGCCCTCGATGGGGAGAGAATAGTTTTGGCAAATAACTTTAAGAAATTGCATATGTCGTTGGGTCTGAGTAAGTGCATTTGGAAATCCTTCAACAGTACCATCTGGCTTTGTACGAATACACTGATGAGTAGTTTCGTCAAAATCAAGGCGTCCGTTAATATTTTTAATTTCAATTACTAGCATAAAATTCTGGCAAATGAAGAGTGTATCGAGTTGATGTGAATGCTGTGCCGTATTCATCAGAATTAAATTATGTAATACTAAAAAAGTATAGGAACATATTAATTCAAGCCATTCACGGTCAACTCTCCTTTCACCAGCAAAGCCGGCATCGAATCGTCGAAATTGCTCATTATAATAATCAAAATCAGGGTCCTCATCGAACAACCGCCGCTTTAAAGCCTCAAGCCACAGTAATTTTACGGGCTTTTTCCTAATAGCAATAGTCAAGTATAGTTACCTCCTCTAATTTTTACATCGTATTGTACCTTAAAATTTATACCTGTCCAATAAAAAATAACGATGCAAATACATTTGCATCGTTAAATGAAGTTCAATCATTTTTTAGTTTTGGTCGTTCTTTCATATCGTGTGAGAAGCGGTCCAATAACTTATCTAAAGTGACACCCTCAGCTAGCAATTCGGCGAGCAATTGTTCGGCATATTTCGAGCGTTTTATCTTGAGCTTCCCTTTTAACAGGACAGAGATGTGCTCGCCAATTTCTTGAACTGTATGTACGGCAACCTGGAAAGGAGCAGGCTCATTATCTGGAAATGAAATAACTGCACGTACATTAAAGACAGTAGCATTCGCTAAAAGTTCATCAAAAGTTGAACGATATTGTCGGTCCATAAACAGCTCAAGAATCCAAGATTGATGGCTATTTTCCTGGTTAATAATAATACCATCGACTAAAGGGAAAGGTTGCTTGCCCTCTTTTGTGACAAGGTCAAAGGAAAGCATCTTAAATGTTTTCATTATGTAATATCCTCCTAAGTCGGTCATCCTTTTTAGTATAACATATTCAATTAGCCCTGTTTATGGAAGGGTCCATGCAGTTTTTTGCGCATTGAATAAAAACTGCGAAATTGCATATTTCAACAATTAGCATTTGCAACTACAGGGTAAAGCATTCAGCTCAAAAAATCATTCAATACTAGAAAAGTAAAAGCCTCAATTTACCCAATTTATGATTAAAAACTGAAGGAAATGATAAAAATCGACTTTTGCCAATGCTGAATTAATTTTTGTATGATGAGAGCAATCAACAGCAAAGGAGGTGAATCAATGAACCAAGTCGGACTGGTCGGAAGGTTAACAAAGGATCCAGTGTTACGACACCTATCTGAAAACCGCGTGCAAACACATTTTTCACTAGCCATTAATCGCAATTACAAAAACAGTCGTGGGGAAGTGGATGCTGACTTTATTCTTTGTTCAGTTTGGGGAAGGCTGGCAGAGCATATCGTCAAATATTGCGGAAAAGGCTCATTAATTGGGGCGAATGGTCGTATTCAATCAAGATCATTTTTAAATGAAAATAGCACAAAGGTTTTTATAACAGAAGTAGTCGTAGAAGATGTCCGATTTTATCAGCTTAAGCCAAGGGATCGTGATGGGGCTATTGTATTGCCAAAGCCAACTGATGAGCAGGACGGCTTAACCGATTTTGTACTACCTGAGGTAGAAGTACAATTACCAGTAGTATCGCAGTCCTAAATGGTACATACGGGGCAAGTACAAGCTGTCTGATCCGCCATTTTCCTTCTATACTTGCACCGTAATCAATTTAGAGAGGAATGATGTATACCTTTCAAATAACGTAGTTCATTGCTGAAGACCGCTCAGCAATGAGCCTTAAACACAACTAAATATTAATATGAAGTAAGTAGGGAAGAAGTAACAGCAATGTCCGCTGAAAAAAAAAGAGCGCCAAGAACGTTTTGCTCTTGGCGCACATATATAAATCTTTAAAAATCGAGCGTCATTAAATCACGAAGTTCATCATCTTCTAATTCAGTTAACCATTTGCTTGATTGAATTAGTTCTTCTGATAATGCAGATTTCTGAGCTAGCATTTTATCGATTTTTTCTTCAATCGTACCAATAGTCACAAACTTATGCACTTGCACAAATTGTGTTTGACCAATTCGATATGCACGGTCTGTCGCTTGATTTTCAACAGCTGGATTCCACCAGCGATCTGCGTGTAATACATGATTTGCAGCTGTTAAATTTAGCCCTGTTCCACCTGCTTTTAAGGAAAGGATAAATATTGGGAAATCTCCTGCCTGAAAAGCCTCAACTAAGCGGTCACGCTGCTGCTTAGGCATGGCACCTGTTAAGAACGGTGCATCAATATTATATAGTTCACTAAAACAATGCTGTAGTAATTGTCCCATTCCAATATATTGAGTGAAAATGAGGCATTGCTCGCCGTTGTCCACAATTTCTGTAGCCATTTGCACGATACGTTCTAATTTCGTAGAACGAGTCAGCATTGATTCTGCATCCTCGAAAGGTTCTTTTAAATACAAGGCAGGATGATTACATAATTGCTTTAGCTTACTGAGCATCTTTAAGACGCGTCCCTTTTTTTGAAAGCCTGTTAATTGCTCGAGCTGATCGAGCGTCTCTAATATATATCCTTCATATAGAGAGGCTTGCTCAGTTGTTAATGGGCAATAATCATGAGACTCTTGTTTATCTGGTAAGTTAAGCTGTAAGTGTGGATCACGTTTTGTACGACGAAGTAAAAACGGTTGAATTTTTGTACGTAACTTCTGTTTATGTGACTCAGACTCATCTCGTTCTACTGGTAAAATAAACTCTTCGTTAAAGCGACCGAAGCTACCTAAATAGCCTTTATGGATAAAGTCAAAAATTGCCCATAGCTCAGATAAACGGTTTTCCACCGGTGTACCTGTTAAAGCAATATGATGCTTACCATTTAATTTACGAATAGCTCTTGATTGGAGCGTTTGCATATTTTTAATATTTTGAGCTTCATCCAGTACAACCGTTGCCCAGTTTACTTCCTGTAAAAACTCAGCATCCTGAGATACGGTGCCGTAAGTAGATAAAATCACATGTGGTTTTTCTCTTTCTACTAGCTGTTTAAAAGCATCCTCCTTTGCTCGATTCGCCTGATAATGCGTATGCACAATCAAGGAAGGAGCAAAACGGGCAAGTTCCTTTTGCCAGTTGCCTAACACTGAAGTAGGACAAATAATGATGGCTGGCTTTGTATCCTCAGTTGATTCATAAAGATAAAGCAAATATGAAATAAGCTGAACCGTTTTACCAAGGCCCATATCATCCGCTAGACACGCACCAAAGCCTTGTTCGCGCATGAAGACAAGCCATTCGAAGCCTTCATGCTGATAAGGTCGTAATTCAGCCTGTAAAGGTGTAGGAACGGGTACTGTAGGAAGTCCTTTTTTCTCTTGAAGCTGTTCCATATAGGATTTAAGCGATTGTTGCAATTCAAATGCAAAAATCGGGTCATCCCGCATTTCATCATCGGCATCCTCTTCTTCAAGAGGTAAGGATAAATCCTCTGGTAGCTCACGAAATAGTAATTCGCGAACAGTCCAGCTTTCATCTTCTGCTTGCTGCATCAATGTACGCATCTCTTGCATCCAGTTTGCATCGACTCTAAACCATTCAGTACCTATACGAATGAATTCGCGTTTCTCTTCCACAAGCTTTTTAAATTGCTCAGGTGAAATGGACTGTCCGTTCATAGAAAACTGCCATTTGAATGTTAAGATATCATCTAGTCCAGCAACCTTCTTTGTCGATACATTGCCAGTACTTACACGAACACGCATTTTTGACTGTTTTAAATCTTTAAGCCAAGCCGGTAATACAACGTCAAAGCCGAGTGCCTGTAATCTTGCTAAATCTTCACGTAAAAATGTTCGAACTTGTAAATCTTCAAGCATAATACGGATGAAAATATCGTTACTTACATCTTCGATAGAAAGAAGATCTACAATTTGACCTTGTTGTTGTTCAATAGCTTCAGCATACATTTCCCATTTTGCTGGTAGAGCATCAGCGATTGGTAGTGATTGCTTTCGCATAGCAGGTGTCCAGTAGTTCTTAGCTGTAGCCGTGCTCAGTACTGTTTCTAAAAGCCACACATCTGAATCTTCCTCAGGCTCACTTAAGCGTAGGGAGACTTTAACTGTACCTGCTTGTCGTTCCTGGTCTAATGGCCAGCCACCACGCAAGAAAAATGGTACTAGTTTTGGTAAATCAGACAGTAATAGACCTGCTTGAGCCAGTTTTTGCTGCACGGCTGTTTCTAATAAAGCTGTTTCAACACCGTCCAGAGGGAATGTTAGTGAAGAAAAATCATCTGCAATAACTGCATGTGACCAGAGCGATGGCTCCTGCCAATACGTTTGTAAAGAAGATGCTTTTTCTAGCAACACCTGACTTTCTGTGTTTACACCTTGCCATTCAATAAAAGGGTGTAGATAACGCTGTGAAAAAATATCAAGGAGCTCAGAAGTTGAAACCTCAATAGTAAGCTCTGAACGATTGGTTAATATCCCATAGACATTCGCTTCATAGTTAAAAAATAATGAAGAAATGAGTGAGTCTGCGTCCATTGCTGCACCATCAGCAGTAAATCCCTGTAACGTAAAATATCCTTCCTGTGCAGCATGAATCCGAAGCTGTAATTTTTTTGAAAACGGGGAAGGAGCATTTATAGTCATCATACTAAGTTTCCTTTCTCAATTTCTTCTTGTAATGCACGGAGTCGTTTATACTCTGCACGAATGGTTTGCATATATGTTTCGAAATAAGCAGTTTTACCAGCACGCTTTGCTGCACTGCGCATACTTTTCCAAATTCGTACAGCCTGCTTATAGTTCAGACGAGATTTTTGTGTAATTTCAGCCATAGCATATAGATGATATAAGGGCAATACTGTTGCAGGAGCAACTTGAAGCACATCCTTTAATCCACACATTTCTAAATAGGAAAGGGAGGAGAGGTTTAGCTGATGAAGGGCTGCCCAATCACGATAACGTCCTTTTTTAATAAGAAAGAACGAAAACGGCTGAAGCCCGTAAACACCAAATGCACTATATAATGTAGCTTCCTCTTCCTCTGTAAGCTGTATGTCTTCGTATAAAAGCTGGAATTGACGTACGTATTGAGCTCGCTTTACAACTGGCACAGTTTGCTGTAAAAAGACTTCGGTAAATGGTAGCATCGCACGTAAAATAATGGCTTGTGCAAGTGATTCACCAGCACGTTTTGCAAAGGTAGCTAGTTCAAAAAGGTCCTGCATTTGTTGTACATCAATATGAGCAATTCTTTCTTGTATTAAACTTTCTTTTTGTAGCAGTACATAAAATAGCAGTTGTAAGGACTGCAAAGAAATCTCAGATGAAGGATTTTCAAGGTTATTGATAAGTGCTAATTCCTGTTCGCGTCGTGGCTTTTCATAAAAAAGTACTGCCCAAAGCAGCATATAAATTTGTAGTCGCTCCGCAAACAATCCTTGTCGTTCCAATAAAAACTTCCTAACTAATTCCTGAATCGCATCATAGAATGGGTCAGTGGCAAAAAGTCGTGATCGGCCCGTTAGTTCGGTCAAAATACTTTCGAATGATTGGACACTTTGATCAATAAAATATTTCATATAAGGAGAATCTAACGAATGTCCTTTTGTCTCATTTAAATGACGCCATATTGTATTAAAGATCGATAGCTCCATAAAAAGCTTATAAAGTGGCTGCCACTCACGCTCAAACGGCATATGCCGTTGAAGTCGCTCCAGTGCATCTGTCCGTATAGCAGAAAGGCTATACCCTTCTAAAATACGCCCAGGTGGTAATAAACGTTTCATGACTTCATCAACCATCAATTTCCAGCTTTCTGGACTTCGTTCTTCTGCTAATGATTTTAATTGCACTGATTTTTGCGCACGCCAAGCGCTTGACCAATTTTGCACAGAATCAAAATACTGATAGAGGGCAAGCAATGCGCCAACTTGATGTCTGCACCATTTTAGCTGAGGACAGTTACAGCTCAACTCCTCTTTGGCAAAATCAATTTCTACAGAAGCAGGTCTGACATCCTGTACGCTTGCATATAATATAGAACTTGCTCCATTAAAACGTTCAAAGACAACTGATTTGTTCCGCACTGAAAAAACAGCACGACGCACTAGCTCTTCGTCTTCAGTAGAGGAAGGATGTAACGCCTGTTCAGCTTCCTGTAATTTGGCAAGGATAAATTCTTGGTGTTCCTTAGCTAATTGGGCAATAGACAATGCCATAACCTCACTCCTTTCAAAATGTATAGCTAGTGGGCATGTAAGTATAAAGAAAAAAAGACTGTCCTTCCATTATACGATTAAAATGCGTTCATGATAAGCCGAATGATTTGAAAGAAAAAAATCAAGGAGAAGATAGTTAACAAGATAATTTATTTGTGTTAAAATCTGAATAATCAGATAAATAGGGAGGGATGAAGGATGATGCAAGTTCAATATATGAAGCCATTTTATACGAAGATTACTGGAGATAAACTGCGTCTAGTATTTGCTTATCAATATTTCTCTATATTAAAAGAGAATGAGATTTTCCATTTCATTCCCATTGAAGGTAAAGAGATGATTATCAACTTGAATACACAGCAAATTGAAAATATATCTGAGGTGTTTGTTTTCCAGAAAGGGAATCGTTTTATCCGATTGCCATTATATCAATTATTATTAATTACAAATGTTCATGATCATCTAGCACCAATTCTTGAAAGCGCTACGCCGAAGCCTCAGTTACCACTTGTATCTTCAGTGACTGTTGGCGAAGTAGATCAGCTCATTACAGAATTGGAGCAGAAAAACATTGATTATTTAATCGACCAGGCATTACTAGATCATAATAAAGATCTCTTTTTTGAACTACTACAACAGAAGAACCATCAACTCGGAGGTTTCGAAAATTGAATACACGGTATTTTATGTAAGCACCCTTTCTATTTAAGAGAAGTGGGTGCTTTTATCTTCAGAAAGACTTCCACCTCTGAAGGTGATGAGGTTCCTGCTGAAATAGGGAAACACAGGCTAAGAACTTCAAAACGCCTTAGAAACCAACATCATGCTGTCGCTACGCTTTCGCCAAAAGCTATCTAGTTGCTGATAGTAAGATTTCGCACAAAAACCACTTTTGCTGTCGCTACGTTAACACTACGCTTTCGCACAAAAACCACTGTTGCCCTAAAGCCGGGCACAATTGCGCCAACGTAAAATCGATATGGGTCTAAAGTCGAAATCATAAAAGCGGATGAGAAGCTATTACTATATAGGGCTTACTAAATTAGAAACGATTACCAAAATGAGTTAAAGAGAATGTCACAAAGACCGATATACTTATCAATAGGGGGTGGTGAAATGATGATTGGGAAGTGGTCAGCAACGGGGATGTCCATTTTAAATAATATGAATAGACATTACGGGGCAATGAGTAAGGCAATGCTTCGAATTTCTTCTGGGTACCGTATTAATAGTGCTGCTGATGATCCAGCGGGACTTGCGATTTCTGAAAAAATGCGGGCGCAAATTCGTGGTTTGAACATGTCTGCGAAGAATATTCAGGACGGTATTTCACTTGTTCAAACAGCTGAGGGAGCACTAAATGAAGTACATGATATGGTTCAGCGTATGCGTGAGCTCGCAGTCGAGGCTGCCAACGACACATTAACGGATAGTGATCGGAAGAATCTTGATTTAGAATATCAGGAGTTAAAAAAAGAAATTCAGCGCATCTCGAAGGATACGGAGTTTAATACGAAGACATTGCTAAATGGGGATCATGCTACAAATGGTATTAAAATTCAGGCAGGTGCTAACTCAGGTCAAAGTATCGAGCTGTTTATTAACGATATGGGTGCTGGAGCATTGGGCTTGGACGATACGTCATCTATTGCAACTCGTGAGGATGCCGATAAAGCTATTTCCTCAATGGACGAGGCTTTAAAGCGTGTATCAAGCGAGCGCTCAAGACTAGGTGCCTATCAAAATCGTCTAGAGCATGCTTATAATGCGAACGTAAACACGGCAGAAAATTTACAAGATGCGGAGTCTCGCATTCGTGATGCAGATATCGCTAAAGAAATGATGAATATGGTGAAGGCCCAAATTCTAATGCAGGCAAGTCAATATGTACTAGCGATGCATATGCAACAGGCTCAATCCATTTTAAAATTGTTAGAGTTCCAAAAAAAATGATGAATTTCAATTTTTATTGAAATTCATCATTTTTATTTAACTTCTATGCTTTTGTGAAAGCCTCTAATGCTAGTTTTGCTGTCGTCTCTGCGGCAGCTTGGAACGCTTGGACTTTTTGACGCATGTTTTCTTGGATGGTCGGTAATTGTTCAATTACTTTTACAGTTTGTTCGAACAATAACGTCCCGTCCCAATTATTTACTTCAACATGTCCAACAATGGGTTGATCCATGATTTCAGCAAATGCATCGATTTTCGGATCGTAAGAAATCGCAATAAATGGGGTAGCGTAGATGGATGAGAAAATTAGTGAATGCAATCTCATCCCAATTAACAATTTAGATTGACCAATTACTGCAATTTTTTCTTCGATCGATAAATCAGCAGGGGCAATGATGCTCTTTTCTTGCATAAGTGCTGCTACTTCTTGTGAAGACTTTGCATCGTGCTCACCGTGCATTGGCAAGAAGACAATTTGTTCACCATGACGTACTAATTGATCGAGGCTGTTCGCTATCTTTTGTTTGTAATCTACTGTTGATGGCCAGTCACGAACACTTATAGCAATATAAGTGTTCGCTGATAAGGACGCATCTGCTAACCAATCAGTATGGAAGGTGCTACCGTTAAGGCCGATAACTGGATCCGGTACTATTAAAGACTCGTTTTTGACACCAATCTCTGTTAAAAGAGACTGTGAGGCTTTATCTCGTACTGTTATTTTTACCTTATTAAAGGCTTTGCGGACAATAAATTTACTTACAGGATGATTGATTGGACCCATACCTTGAGCGTAAACAAATACAGGTTTTTTTAACCATTTTGCAATTTGAATAACGCCCGCATAGTAAGGAATCGTCTTCATTCCTGTTTGATCTTGCATGAGGCTACCGCCACCACTGATGAGCCCATCTGCTGTTTTTAGCACTTGTTTGATTTCGTTCATTTTCCAACGATTCACGGCCTTCACGCCATATGTTTTTTCAGTGGCCGCTGGATTATTCGATAATACCGTAATGTCTATATTAGGTTGACATTTTCTTAGAGCTTGGATAATGGAAAGCAGGATCGCATCATCGCCGACATTATCGAATCCGTAGTAGCCAGATAATACAACATGCATTATGACCACCTCGCGACTGCTTTAGAAATAAAACGGTAACCGATCTTGAAGATAAAGATAAATACTAGTCCTACGACAAAACCAAGTATAACGCTATAAAGTGTACGTAATGCCGACACTTCAACAGGGATGTGTAAATGTGTAAAAGTATTAACGATAGACAAGAATCCAATAACGCCTGGTACTAGAAGGATACTGCCCCATTTTCGATTAATGCCCATCACATATAGCGATAAAACAAAGAATGGGAAACCAATTAAAAATTCCTTCGTTCTTGGTCGAACATATAAGATGTTCTCAAGCCATTGTCTAAATGCCAATTCTGCATTACTAACGGAACCAGAGTTACCAGTTCGACTAATATAGAATAAACCTATAGCTGCAACGACCATTACCAGTAAAACATGCCAATATTTTAAATCTTTATTTAATAAAGTAACGGTGTTCGAAAGTGTTTTCTTTAGATCTTGATCAACTAGACGGTTAAGTTCTAGTAGCACAAATACTAATACACCTGCGATTGGAACAACATAAACAAGCTTAACGCCTTTAAATGCTTCAAAGCCTGTCATAAATGCATTGCCATTTAATAATCCAATGACAATAACGATACCGATGATGCTAATAGCTACTGCTTTTAAATATTGTAGTAAGATCGAAGCAATATTTTTAGAGCCCTTAGCTGCTTTAATGACTGCATACGTTGGGGCCATAACTGCAATAATTAATGCGAATGCTTGTAAGAAAAGTGTACTTTTCAGAAGGAAGTACGCGATGGCTAAAGCACTCATAAATAAAACTGCTGCTATACGAAGTGGCATCCATTTCACTAGTTCTGAGATAAGGAAAGTAAATACGATACCTGCTAATAAGACAAGTGCTGTTACCCATGTTGGGACTGTAACAACATCAAATAGTTTTGGCGTGCCAGACTTGAAATGATTTGGCATTTGTTCTTGAACGCCTGTTAAATATTTAATTGTTTCATCTAAATTTTTCTCAGCATTACCTTTTGTTTTAATATGATAGAAGATAGATCGAATATTTCGCTCTTTCACAGCGCGTGTTGTACGATCAATGCTTGCATTAAGCTTTAACTTTGTTTCTCTGTTTACATTGATGCTGTGCAAGCGAATCATATTATAATCAGTCATTTTGGCAATTTTGTCTTCACCCTTAAGGGGATTGCTTTCAATTGTGTAGAAATAATAGCCTGCATTACTTAGCTGTTCAATGTATGCATCACCTGATTTTTGACCAAATCCGATTGCCTCATCCCCTGAACCAAGTAAACGGCCTGCTGATGAATCTTTTAATTCAAGCAATTGCTTAACGGTCTTATCGTTGGCTGCTTTATTGTCTGCATTTTCTACTTTAAAAATGAGTGACAGATCATGCTTGTTGATCATCTCAACTGCCAGCTTATCGTAACCGATTGGTGTTTTTAAACCATAACGATGGTTTGAGCTCGGAAGATAATAGAAAGACTCATCTCCAATTTGTACTTCTTCTGGTTTAATGCTGTCTTTAATAAGCTGTTGATAGCTTGCGTTTTCAGGAACGCTAATATAGTATCCACTCTTATTGACATCTATAGCATCTTTATATGGTGTGAAACGTAGTTGTGCCGCTAAATCATTTTCATCGTAAATGGAAATCAGGCTTTGATGTTCCATTTCCTTTAATGTTAAAGGCTCTAGGCTAACTGTTGTAAGCCCTGCATTTTTTAAAGAGGAAAGGATTTTATCCATTGTTAAATCGCTTTCCTTGTTTACTACTTGAATTTCATCATAAGGAATCACTATTTCATAGGCATCATTCGCTTGCTCAGCATTCCACCTCTTCATAATTCCAGGTGAAGACACGACGAGCAATAGGATGACAATTCCCCAAAGCCATTTCTGTTTCGACATAGATTTTCTACCTCTCTTATTTATGACAACCTTTTTCCCGATAACCGGAATTTTCTTTAAATCTTCTTCATGAATGGCATTCATTAGCCATAATAATAGGAAATAAATAACACATCCAATTGCAATTGCAACAGCTAGATAACCCATTGCCCACAGTCTTGACCAGTTTTCAATATCAAACCAAAGTGTAGGTAAACCGACTGCAGCTCCCATTAGCATAGAAGATAGGATGATTTTGATCGTATCTTTCCCCAATACAGTGAAGCGAATTGCACGATAAATAAAAATAGAATTTACAATAAATAAAACAAAGTAAACAAATAGTGTTGCATAGGCAGCCCCATCTAATCCGAACGCTTGGATAAAGAAGATGTTTGAAAATACCTTTAGTACAACGCCACTAATAATGATGATGGCTCCTGTTTTGGCAGCATTCATCCCTTGTAAAATACCTGTACCAAGTAGTGTCAGAGATGTAAATACAGAGCTAAGGTTAATAATCGCTAACATTAAGCTTCCCTCTAAGTCTGTGAAAAGAGCGAGGTTTAAAGGTAAGGTTAATGCTAACAACCCTAAAGCAGCTGGCCAGGAAATAAGATGTGTAATACGGTGTGTTCGCTCAATGATCCCTCGTGTTTCATCTAATTTACGTTCGGCTAGCTTTGTCGTAATTAGTGGAACAAGCGGTAATATGATAGAGGACGCAAAAACAGTTGTAATTTGAACAAGCGTTAAGCCTCGACCATAAATCCCATAAAGGAAACTAATTTCACTTGAGTCAGCACCAGCACTTCTTAAGCCGTACGTTACTGTAAAGGAGTCAACAAAGTTAAAGAGTGCCATTGTGACAGAACCGATGGCAATCGGAATCGATATTTTTAAAATTGTCTTACCCCAGAGTGAGAAATCGTTAAATTTATATTTCTCCTTACTCGTTACTTTTACAGAAGAACGGAAATATTTAAAGCGTAAATAGAAGAGTGATGCAGCAGCCCCAATGACAGAGCCTGCCATAATACCCCCAGCGACAATGTCATTTGAATAATCCATTGCAACTAGGAAATAGGCAACAATTAAAATTAGAGCAACACGTACTAACTGTTCAATTACCTGAGAAATCGCAGTCGGACGCATATCCCCATAACCTTGGAAAAATCCTCGATAGACGGCCATATAAGGAGCAACGAGCAATGTAAGAGCAACAACAATTAACGCAATTTTTGTTGACGGACCCCCTAAAGCATTTGCGATTTCAGTTGAAAAGCCATAAATGATAGCAAAACTTAAGACGCCAAAGCATAGTGCTAGGATGCTTGCTGTAACATAAATTTTCTTCACTTGATCTGTTTCTTTTTTTGCATTGGCCTCCGCAATAAGCTTCGAAATGGCAATAGGGATTCCAGCAACAGATAAATAGAGTGCCACCATATAAACGGGATACACTAAACTGAATATACCAAGAACCTCATCGCCCGCTATATTTTGTAGCGGAATTCTGAAAATACTACCGATGACTTTAGAAAGCAGCATAGCAACTGTTAGAACAAGAGTACTTTTGACAAATGTGGACTGACTCATTTTGGTGCTCCCTGACCTTTAAATTTCATTGCGAAAACCTTTAAAGCAAATCGAGGAAGGACAAGCATTCTTCCAAAACGGCTTGGCTGACGAAGGAGTCGGTAGAGCCATTCGAGATTTAATTTTTGCCAGATCATAGGAGCACGTTTGACTGTTCCTGCAATAACATCAAAGGAACCACCAACCCCCATAAATACACCTTTGCTAAATTGACCTAAATTTTCAGTGATCCATTTTTCTTGTCTTGGCACACCTAATGCAACAAATACAAGGTCAGGCTGTAACGCAGCAATTTCAGTTGCAATATCATTTTTGTTCCAATCAAAAAATCCATCATGATAGCCTACTACGTCAACATTTGGATACGTTTGATGAATATTTTTTACAGTCTTTTCAAGCGTTTCATTTTGCGCGCCTAACAGATAAATCTTAAAGCGCTTTGTATTGCCGACTTCTAAAAGTCGTACCATCGTGTCGTAACCAGTAACACGCTCAGGAAGCGGATCACCAAGTATTTGTGCAGCTTTCACAACGCCAATACCATCTGCACAAATGTAAGTAGCTTGCTTCAGATAATTCATGACAGTAGGATTTTCATTTGCCTGCATCACGACTTCGGGATTTGCTGTAATAACGAAAGTCTTTTCTTCATGTTCAATACGATTAACGAGTAAATCAACAAACTCTTGCTGTTTACTATGTAAAAAGGGTACGCCCATAATCGTTACATGCTTCATATAGTGTTCAAACCTTTCTTTAATTCCTTTTTCACTTCTTTCAGCGGGTGTCCAAACACCCGCTGAAAGAAGTGAAAGCCTCCGGCGGATGTCACGAAATCGGCAAGGATTGCTTAGGGGATGTTAGCCTAAAATCATCGCATCCATGCGATAACGGCTAACTGACCTACATCGTGCAGGCCTAAGCACAAAGCCGATACCGGACGCAATTATGCCAAGGCATAATTGATCTGCAATCTATAATACCACAAAAGCAATATTGACAGGAAATTTTCGGTGATTGATGGGCATTGCGTCAGGAGAATAATATTGAGGGAATTGTGAAGAGAAGGGGAAGGGAAAGTTGCTATGGCATATTAGGCTTATTACTAAAATTGAGGGTTGATTTCCGTTCCGACTGGTCGCTTTGTTGTTACTGTCGCTTCGCTTTCGTACAGATAAAACATTTGTTGCTGTCGCTTCGCTTTCGCGCAGAGCAGAGCTTCCTGGGGGCGTCCGATGATCCGCTTCCTTCACTTCGTTCCTTTATTGCTGATCCCCGAGGAGTCGACCAGTCTCCACTCCAATCAACTTTTTGCACAATCTTATAAATTACCAATATGTAGTTTCAATTTTAAAGTGATTAATCTAATAAAGTGCCTTTCAAAAGACGGAAAGATATAAAATAAAATGGTAAAAAAATCCTCTTATTTTGAGTTTCTTCTATTATATATAGCATATAAATATTATAGAGAAATAAGCGTATCTTCAGGGGGGACCTGGGTGTAAAAAATTGGGTGTATATAAAGAAAGAGTGCGAATCATTTTGATTCGCACTCTCCGTCTTTATAAACCTATTTTGAATCAAGTGACTTATTATTCACAATATAATCACCAAAAACCCATCCTGTTTTGCCATTATAAATCACCTTATACCAGTTACCGTTTTTTACAAAATCACCATTAGCATCTACAACACCGATGATAAAGCTCTTTGGTTTTACGGTACCTAAAATGGTAGACGTAGTAGATGGCTCGCTTCTTACATTTAGCGTGATGTTCATATCGACAATCTGCAATCCATTTTTCAGACTTACATAATCTTTAAATAGCCAACCTTCTTGTCCATTCACTTTAACTTTGTACCAACCGCCATTTTCACCGAGCAAAGTGAACGATGTATCCTTTGGTAATTTCGTGATGATCGAAGAAGCATCCGTTGTATTCGGATAAGTTCTCATATTAAGGTCGTCAACCGTAGCCTGTCCAGTAGCCTCAGCTAAAGCTGTATCTACCGCATATTGCTTGGCAGGAGTAGGTAACGAAGTAGGGGAAGACTGGTTTTGATAAACAGGAACGTCAAATACTAACTTAGTCGTAGTATTGGCGCCCGTTAATTCATACATGTCATAAATCTTTTGCGCTTGGAGCACTGCCCACATAACATGTGTTGCATACTGATGGACCGTTGGGTTTTCAGGATTCCAACGTATTTTATATAATGTGTCCTGCCCTTTACTAATATATTTATCTTTCACAAATTGGGCCCCGCCAATAATCGCATCCTTGATCGTGAACCATCCATTTGTATAAGCTCGTTCAGCCCCATTTTTATTGGCGTTGGCATCAATAGCCCCAATGCCATATACATTGTATGTTTTCTTAACAGCAGTCAGGCTATTTCGATTTTCAGTCGTAACCATTACTGCTTTACCGTCCTTATCAAGACCAACTTCAATACCATTCGCTAGTGCTGAAGCGCCATTGCCTGTTTCATGCAAAGCATGTGATAACAAATAGATGGCATTGACATTATGGTCAACACCGGCCTGAATAAAGGCGTCTGCTGTACCGACTAAGCTTCCTTTATTATAAAGAGCTTTTTCGTTGATTGTTTTTTCATTTAGATTCGGAACAGCCGTCGATAATTTTAAGAATTGATAAAAGGACGGGCTATCCTGAATAAAACTTTTAGGGTGTACATAGTATGACACTAGTGCCTCGCTAGCTGTGAAAACGCCAGCACCATCTACTTTTGGATTATTGTTTGCCTGTTTACTCACCACAGCCTTGTAATCCTGTGAGTAGTTGGTAGTAGTATATTGCTTGCCACCAGCTTCAGGTGCCTTTAAATGTATCAATCGATAGAGTACAGTAGCTGACTCAGCACGTGTTGCCTGGGCAAGTGGCGCAAATGAATTGTTCGGCTTACCGACAATCAGCCCTAATGACACGACTTCTTGTACATCGGCATAGGCCCATTTAGCGATACTAGCATTGTCATTAAACTTAAGTGGGGAAGCAGTCGTCTTGATGTTTTTGTAATCGAGAGCTCTTTTTAGCATGGCAGCCATTTGCTGACGATCAATTTTATCATTTGGATTAAACTTTCCATCTGCATTGCCTTTAACTAATTGATAGTGACTCGCTTGCTTTATGACACCATAATACCAATCTCCTTCACGTACATCCGAGAAGTTCGGTTTCGTAGATACTTCTGGTAAGTTAAGTGCTCTTACGAGAAATGCGGTGAATTCAGCACGAGTGACGGAATCGTTCGGGCGATAATTGCCTGAATCATCACCTTTCATTAAATCGTGTGTGATCAGATAGTTCATTTCATAGTAGGCCCAGTGCTTAGAAATATCTTCTGCTGCAGCATTTGTAGGTGCGAAGTAGAACAACGCAATAAGCATGGCCCCGAAAATCGAGAGTTTACCTTTCATTCTTTAAGCCCCTTTCAATAGTTGATAAGATCCTATCAAACTATTAAAAGTGTAGCATAAAAATAGGTAATCTATTGTTACAACATGGGAACAGATACATTTTTATAGTAATAATAATGAAGAAAAATACATTCCTCCTTTGGAAATCGCGTTATATATTTCTGTTTCTTTACAATTATGACTATTTATTTACGGAAGTCTTTAATATTTGACAATTTCGTATCTATTCCAGAAAATGCTTGGATAATGTTGAGAGTCAGGTATAATAGGTAATGGTTCTATATGTTACCAACCTGAATAAGGTAAAAATATTGGGTTATAGTGGTTACCATAATATAACCGGTAAAAAAATCTTCTATATCTAAATTTATGTCATAATGCTTGAATTTAGAGAAAGATAGTGTTATATTATTGTGGAAAGTGAATAAATTTACTAGAATGGCATTCTAATACTGTTTTTCTGGTGAATTTTACTAAAAAAATTTGCTTGTAGGTTTTATTATTATTCAAGGAAGCTATAATACATACATTTAGGCAAAGCAGTACTATAGTCTTCGTTAGGATAATACCAATTTAAAGGAAATGTTAGGGAGGAATACAATAATGGCAAAGCAAAACAAAGGCCGTAAGTTTTTCGCGGCATCAGCAACAGCAGCACTTGTTGCAGCAGCAATCGTTCCTGCAGCATCAGCAGCAGAATCAACTACAACAATCAAGGACTTCGATAAAGTTTCAGATTGGGCAAAAGAAGATGTTAAAGCTTTAGTTGACGCAGGAATTATCTCAGGGGATGAAAAAGGAAACTTCAACCCAACTAAATCAATTACTCGTGCTGAAGCAGCTCAAATCTTCACTGGCGCTTTTGAATTAGAAGCTGAAGGTACTGTAGATTTCAAAGACGTTAAAAAAGACGCTTGGTACTATGATGCAATCGCAGCTACTGTAGAAAACGGAATTTTTGAAGGTGTAAGTGCAACTGAATTCGCACCAGCTAAAAACTTAACTCGTTCAGAAGCAGCTAAAATTCTTGTAGAAGCTTTCGAATTAGAAGGTGAAGCAGATCTTAAAGATTTCGCTGACGCTTCAACTGTTAAACCATGGGCTAAATCTTACCTAGAAGTTGCTGTTGCAAACGGCATTATCAAAGGTGTTGAAGTTAATGGTAAAACAAACCTAAACCCAAATGCTTCAATCACTCGTCAAGAATTTGCAGTAGTATTCTCTCGTGCTCTTGAGATTGCAGATCCAGAAGTGAAAGTTGACAAAATCGAAGTAGTTGACGCTAAAACTTTAAACGTAACTTTAACAGATGGTACTAAAGAAACTGTTACTTTAGAAAAAGCTTTAGAGCCTAACAAAGAAACAGAAGTTACTTTCAAAATCAAAGATGTAGAATACAAAGCAAAAGTTACTTTCGTAGTAACAACAGCTACAGCTGTTAAATCTGTATCTGCAACTAACCTTAAACAAGTAGTAGTAGAATTTGACGGTAAAGTTGATCCATCTACAGCTTCTGAAGAGGGTAACTATGCAATTACTGGTACTAACGATCCAGAAGTTGATACTGCAGTAGTTTCTGAAGATGGTCGCTCTGTAACGTTAACTCTTAAACAACAATTTGAGAATCAATCTGAATATAAATTAACTCTTAACAACATTAAAGCTGGCGATAAAGTTTTAAATGAAAAAGATTTAAAATTCAAGCCTCTTGACAATACAGTACCAACTGTAGCTAAAGTTGAAGCTTTAGGTAATAAAACTATTCGCGTTCAATTCAGCGAGCCAGTTAGAAATGCTACAACATCACAATTCCAAATTGATGGTAAAGTAGTTGTTGGTTCAATCCAACCTAACTTAAACACAGTAATCCTTAAATTATCTAATACTTTAACAGATGGAGAACACACTCTAACTGCTGAAGGTACTGAAGATTACAACAACTTCAAAACAGTGAAAGCTGACACTAAATTCAATGTTGTTGAAGATAAAACTGCTCCAACTGTATCAGTTGTTAGTGCTTCATTTGAGAAAGTAGTTCTTAAATTCTCTGAGCCAGTTGAACAAGTATTTGCTTCAAACATCTACTGGATGCAAGGTGGAACTAAAAAGCAAGCTTCTTCTTTAAAACAACTTGCTGATGATAAATATGAATTAACATTTGCTGGTGACAATAAACTTGTTTACACAACAGATTTATATGTTACTAACGTAAAAGACTACTCTGGTAACGCAATTGATAAAGATACTAAAGTTCAAGTAACTCCTGTAATCGATCAAACTCGTCCAGAAGTAATTAGCTCTACATTTGTTAAAGATTCTAACAACAAACAAATCACTATCAAATTTACAAAATCATTAGATAAAGATACAGCTAAAAAAGCTGCTAACTATGTGATTAAAGATAAAGATGGTAAAGTTCAACCAATCTCTACTACTGTTAATGTAGATAAAGATAAAGAAGTAACAATTACTTTACTTGGTAATTTAAAAGATACTACTGATTACACATTAAGTGTAAATGGTGTAGCTGATAACACTACATTGAAAAATGTAATGCTTCCATACACTACAACTTTATCAGTTAAAGATGTTACTCCACCAACATTTGACAAAGTAACACGCTTAGGCGAAAAACAACTTTATGTTGCATTTAGTGAAGCGATGGCTACAAGTGGAGACGGTAACATCGTTGATGTAGATAAATATACTGTAACTGACACAGATGGTAAAAAATTAACGATTTCAGGATTTACTGTAACTCAAGATGCAAAAGGAGTTATTCTTAACTTCTCTAAAGCTCTTCCAGAAGCAGAGAAAAATAATGAAAACTCTAAATTCAGAGTAAAAGTACAACTTGTTAAAGACTTAGCTGGCAATCATTTAGATGGATTAACTAAAGAGAGAGTTGTTGAGCCACATACAGCAACTGCTATTAAAACAGTTAAAGCTACTGCAAAAAATAAAGTTGAAGTAGAATTCGCTAACCCAATTCAATCACTAGTTCAAGGTGACTTCAAATTTACTGATTCTGAAATTGCTCATTATGAACTTTCTAGTAATGGTAAAACAGCAACTTTCACATTAAAATCAGATTTAAATGAAGATGCTACAGTTACAAAAGATAATACTAAAGTATTCTTAACTGTTTCAAATCCATCAACTATTGATGTATTAGGTAACAAAATTGATAAAACAGAAACACCAGTTCCAGTTGCTGACAAAATTGCAGCTACTGTTGATGCTGAAAATATAACTTCTGTTGAAAATAGCCAAAATGAAATTAAAATTACTTTCAACGAAGCTGTTAAACTTACAGGTGACGCAAAAACAGATTTCGAAGTATTAAATGGTCTAGATACAGATACAAAAGATAAAATTGAAATTACTGGTGTGAAATTAGATAAACCAACTCAGGTAGATGGTGTGGATACTAGTAAAACTGTTATCTTAACTCTTAAGAACGATCCAAATTTAGTTGCTGCAACAGTTGAAGTTGCAAACCCACGTTTTGTGGCTGATGTAGCTGGTAATACTATTGCTAAAATCGAAAAAGCTTCTGTAGAGTTGGATAAAAAAGGTGCAGAATCAGCACTTGATACTGCCAAAAAAGATTTAAACACTACAATCGCTAATGCAGTAGCAGCAAAAGCTACTGGTACTGAAGGTGTAGAAGCTGGTAACCAAGTTGTAGGAACTAAAGATGCTTTACAAAAAGCTATTGATGCAGCAACATTAGTTAAAAACAATACAGCTGCTACAGCAAAAGACTTAAATGATGCAAAAGCAGCTTTAAATACTGCTATTGAAGCTTACAATGCTGCTGCTACAGTTGCAAAAATCGATTTAAAAGATGTAACTTTAGCTGAAGCTGCTAATGATACTGCTAATGATACTGTTGCAGTTTCAGGCACTGAAGTTCTTGTTTTAACTTCTTCTGCTACTGGTACTGCTACAGTAATTGAAGATGCTGGAAAAATTAAAGTAACTGGTGTTAAAGAAGGTAACGCAACTATCACTGTTCAAGTGAAAGACAAAGCTGACGGTAAAGTTATCAAAGCTGGTACTATTAACGTAACTGTTACTAAGTAAGCTTAACTTGCATCAAAGATTTAAATAACAAGAAAAAAGCTCTGTTGAGACATCTCTTCAGAGCTTTTTTCCTTTTGCAAAAAATATTTTATAGGCACTAGTTTATCGAAAAATACTAATTTTAAACTAAATAAAACTTATGTACAAAGGTTATCTAACTTTGGTGACTTCTGTATGTAAGTTTTAATATTTATCTCCCGATTGATTTAATACTAAAATATAACTCTCTTGCCTGTAGGGTCAGTGGACAGATAATTACCCCGCCTTATTTGTACTATTCAATTCTGACGGTATACCTACAACAATGTTAAAGTTGCGTAAGTATGGTTTTGTAATTACTTGAAAAGTCCAATCGAGTGTATTCGGATCGTATTGGGACATGAAAAGTAACAAACTATCCGTATATATACCAAATTGTTCAATCATGTTCGTAAGGAAATGTATAATGAATGGATGTAAAAAAACTTATTCTATATGAAGAGGGAAAGTGTTTAAAATAGCAAAAGCTAGCTATTTCCTTTTTATACTCCATTGAAATACCAATACGATGTTAATCAAATTATATAGTATGTACAACAACTTTGTATGGGCTTAGCCCTGTTACAGCCTAGTTAGTCAATTTCCTTTACCTTTGTTGAAGAACAAAATGATTTTGGTTTGGAGTAATAGAAAAATCTTTAGCGATTTACTAAATCCCTTAAAGTCTTATCGTATAAACGATAAATAACAGACATAATCTCCTCGTTATTTCATCAACAAATTCAACTACTTGTTCATCTTCAAGGATTTCCACAATCTTATTTTCCACTATCGAAGAACATTTCCTCTTATAAAGATTAGACCTATTTTTATTTTATCTCATGAGAATGGTTTTATAATTGTTCCATCAATAGCTCAGTTTTGTAATGTTAAAAAGTCTTAATTTGTCTTTTCTAAAAGAAGCTTTTTCAAATTTGTTTTGTATTTTTAAGCATAAATATAGATATGCCTATAGATTATATTTCGAATGAACATTTAAACTTTTCTTTTTATATAACTATCCCATTTTTATTTAAAGGTTTAAAAAATATAAATTTGGTAAATAACTATACTAATTTATTAACCTGAAAGGAGTTAAAAGACTAAAAGTGACACTGAAATACTTGGAAAGCACTCGAGAAGATATCCCGATATTAACAAGAAAAGTTATAAATGAATATTTATTGAGTTTAATGTTGACTAATAAAGCAGAAGCCACTATTACAAAATATCGATGGATACTAGAGAGATTCTTTTCGGAGTGTTTAGTTTCTTTGGGAGAATTAACATCGGGGGATGTACATACATGGTTGAATAATTTTTCACCTGGCAAAAATACGAAAACATTAAATCTCTTTTTATCAACTCTTTCTTCTTTTTTTCAATTTTGTCTAGAGGAAGAGTATTTAGAAAACATGGTAATGAAAACATGATGGAGACTTAAAATAGCTCAAGGATTACCTAACTATTTAAATGAGCAAGAATATGCTCAGGTGAAATTGGCCGCAGAAAAATTGCCTCTTCGTGACCGAGCGTTATTTCTTTTTCTATTTTCTTCAGGATGTAGGAGAGCAGAAGTCGCGAAACTATGTATTGAGAATGTTAATTTGGATCGCAGAACAGCTGAAATACTAGGAAAAGGGAATAAATATAGACAAATACACTTTTCAGTGGAATGTGCCATTATTTTAAAAGAGTATTTACTAACTAGAACATATGAAAAAAAAGATCCTTTATTTATGAATAAATTTGGAAATAACCTTCAATCGAATGGGATCTATAATGTTGTTAGAAAGCTAGGGGAAATGGCCGGACTTTCAAAACCTTTATTTCCTCATTGTTGTCGGCATACATTTGCGACAAATTTGCTAGCAAGAGGAGCAGATCTTCAATTTATTGCCGATGAATTGGGGCATGCAGATTTAAATACGACTCGAGTTTACGCACGGATTCCAACAGAAGATATAATGTTAGCTTATCATAATATTATGGGGTGAAAGTATGAATAATGAAATTCAACAATCTTTTTTCAATGATTACCAAGCTCGATTTAGCTCAGAAACAATACGGAGTTACAAAATATCCATTAAACAATTTTTTTTACATTGTGAGAAAAATTATGACGAAGTAAAAGCAATGGAAATACGAGCTTGGCTTGCTTCTATGGAAGAAAAAGGTCTTAAGGCGAAATCTATTAATTTGAAATTAACAGCATTAAAATCTTTTTACCGATACTGCATGGAAGAGAATCTATTAAAGAAGAATCCAACTTTAACTGTACATTCACCAAAAATTAACGACTCACTTCCATATTGACTTCCAACCATCGATAAATCCGCAGCAAATTCATGATTTTACTACACTGCGTTTTATTGAAAGTAGTGAAAAT
>NZ_JBEGDG010000095.1:0-514 GCF_040183165.1 Lysinibacillus zambalensis | reverse complement strand
AAACAAATTCGGAAAGTAAGTAGCTAACAACTCAATATCACGCTATTTCTCAAAAGATATTATTTAAATGTGCCAGAGGAAGCAAGATAGAAAAAACATTTACAAAGATAAAAAATAAACAACAACGTAAATGTCACGTTTGCCAACCGACAAAACAATAACGCTAAGAAAAGATAAACGAAGTGTATTAATGTACGTCATAATGATTACTGCTGCAAAGTATATTTTTAAAGTGAGTAGGATAAAAAACAAGATATGCTGCGCTTTCGCACAAACAAAACCATAACCTGTTGTTGCTGTCGCTGCGCTTTCGCACAAACAAAACCAAATCCTGTTGTTGCTATCGCTGCGCTTTCGCACAAACAAAACCAAAACCTGCAGTTGCAGTCGCTGCGCTTTCGCACAAACAAAACCAAAACCCGCTGTTGCTGTCGCTGCGCTTTCGCACAAACAAAACCCAAACCTGCTGTTGCTGTCGCTGCGCTTTCGCACAAACAAAACCAAAACCTGCTGC
>NZ_JBEGDG010000094.1:0-516 GCF_040183165.1 Lysinibacillus zambalensis | reverse complement strand
AACAATTAGATAAAATAGAATGGTTTTATCAAGAAGCCAAACGGTTATTTAAAGATACAGGTGTGGCACACCATGTCGATCATATAGTCCCCCTTCAAGGTAAGTATGTTTCTGGTCTCCACGTACCGTGGAATTTACAGATACTAACTGCTTTGGAGATTTCTAAGAAGAGTAACAAACATGAAAATCTCTAAGATAGAGCGGCTTGAAGGAGGGGCCAATGTCGTCGCGTTAAGCACCGAATCTGGCTATTACGAAGGGAAACATAATTATATATATAATATAAAAATAGAATGTTATAAAATATAAGACTAAACAGATATATTAAAAAAAAAAAAATTAAAAAAAAAAAAAAAAAAAAAAAAACAACAACAAAAACAAAAAAAAAAAAAAAAAAAAAAAAAAATAAAAAAAAAAAAAAAATAACAAAAAAAAAAACAAAAAAAAAAAAAAACAAAAAAAAAATTAAAAAAAAATAAAAAAAAAAAAAAAAAAAAAAAAAAAAAAACATAAAAA